>JBGQGR010000092.1:0-8425 GCA_041497495.1 Anaerolineae bacterium
CGACTGTTTGTAGTTTGCTGAAGCCAAACGCAGCCGAGGCCGTCAAAATGGCGACCAAGACGATGATCCAGCCGCGTTTGCGCAATATCCTTAAATAATCTTTCAGTTCCATCGATTAATGTTCTCCTCATGGATCACGCGCCATTCTACCATACAAGACCAATGACAAATGACAAAATGTTCTTGGATTTCGATTATTTTGGAATCTCGCCGACGATCTTGTAACCCAGCGCTTCCACTTCTTCTCGATCGCGAATGAGTGGATCGAAGTAGTGCGCGATGAAACCCAGCGCGATCCCCAACGCCAACCCCAGCGCGATGCGGATCGGAATATCGAGCCGGCTCTTTAATGACGGCGGCGCGGGTGCGATCGAGACAGCATCCAGCGGGGTAACGGTTGCGCCCGATGGGCCGTTCTGCGGAAACACGACGCCGTTCAGGTTCTGCATCACTTTGATCGATGCAGTAGCAATTGCTGCTAGCTTATCTTGTTCGCCACTGCCAAAATAGAGCACGACGATACTGCGCTGATGATCGGACGCAGCGATCGATCCGGCGGCCTCATCGGCGGTGAGGGTTAGCCCATCGGTAGAAGCGCTGTCGGCTACGTGCTGCGCGAAGTTGCCGGTCTTGGCCCAATCGCTCAAGCCGCCGGCAATGTATTCGGAAGTCAGCCAAGCGGGATAGAATTTATCGTATAGCGTTGCGCCTTCGCTCTGCGGTGTATAACCCACCGAAAAGCGAATCGTCGCTGCATAGGTTGGGGCCGGCGCATGATAAGTGATTAATGAATACGCAGCCACAATCATTGGCGGCAGAAGAACGAGCCACCAACGGCGCAGCAGGATTTTAAAAATGAGTTTAAGTTCCATCATACACTCCAATGCACAATTCATAATGCATATTGCTCAGAGTAAAACGGACGATAACCGACTCAATTATGCGTTGAGCATTATGCATTAAGCATTTCTGATTGATTGTTCAATGTATTTCTCGACAATGAATTTGCCCAACTTCTCTTTGAACACATTGCTATCAAACTGCCCGGCATTCGATCTGGCCAGCTGCGGATCGAATTTCAGCGAATTGAGCTGCAGTACCGCTTCGATCATCGCATCAACATTTTGTTCTTTGAATAAGACACCGGTCTGGCCATCGATCACAGTGTCTAGCGCACCGCCCGCGCCGAAGGCAATCACCGGTCGACCGCTCGCTTGCGCTTCGACGGGCGCGATGCCGAAATCTTCGTAACCCGGAAACACAAACGCTCGACAGCGCGCCATGAGATCGGGCAGATCGGTTTCAGGCACGCGGCCTAAAAATTGCACGTTCGGTTTCGCCAGCGTTTCCAATCGGGCGCGATCACGTCCGTCACCGGCGATGACCAGCGGCAGGCCCAAGCGATTGAAGGCTTCGATCGCTAGATCGATCCGCTTGTACGGAATCAAGCGCGATACGATCAAGAAATAATCGCCCGGATTTTTTTGCGGCTGATATCGCCGCAGATCGATCGGCGGATGAATCACGATCGAATCTCGATTATAGTACGTTTTGATGCGCTCTCGAATCTCGTGGCTGATCGCAATGAAGTGATCGACTCTTTGCGCCGCCGCGTAATCCCAGCGGCGCAAGCTGGACACGATCGGCTTGAGGATCGATCGGGTGGTGTCACTCAACTTCTCGCGCTGCGTGTATTCATCGAACGTCCACACATAGCGCGTCGGCGCGAGGCAGTAGCAGATGTGCAGCGCCGATCGCGATCGGCTTTTCTTTTTCACGCCGTGGCAGAAGCCGCTCTTGTTGCTCAAGATCACATCGAATTTGCTAAGGTTGAGCGACGACCACGCTGCGGGATACAACGGCAGATAAGCTTGATGATGTTGATAGATACCCGGCGCGCGATTCACCCACAACGTGTGAATGTCCCAGTCCCGATAAGCCGGCGGCATCTCGGCGCGCCAATACAGGCTGGTATAGATCGGCGCCTGTGGAAACATTTCGACCAATGTTTCCAGCACGGCTTCGGCGCCGCCGATTTGATTGAGCCAATCGTGAACGAGTGCAAGCTGCATGTGGCTGATAAGTGAACGTTACGCTGCGAACGATAATTGCCGATGAATGATCGAGGCGATCGGTTTGAATGTGGCGCGATGAATCTCGCACGGCCCGATCGATTGTAGCGCGGCTTGATGAATAAGTGTGCCGTATCCCTTGTGACGCGCGAAACCATAAGCGGGATAACGCGCATCCAGATCGATCATCATTCGATCGCGCGTAACTTTGGCGATGATCGACGCAGCGGCGACCGACAATGAGATCGAATCGGCAAAATTGAAAACCGATTGTGGCAGTTCAACTTGCGGAAGTTTGACGGCGTCGATGATCAATGCGGTGGGCGCGGGGAACAAAGATTCGATCGCGCGCTGCATCGCCAATCGGGTGGCCGGTAAAATCCCGATCGAATCGATCTCATCTGATCGGGCCGATCCAATTCCGTAAGCGATGCACGCGTTGAGAATGACGGGGAACAAGGCTTCACGTTGGTGTGCAGTAAGTTGCTTGGAATCATTAACCCCCCGGAGGCTTCGAACCTCCGGGAGGTTCAATATCACCGCGCCCGCGACCACTGGCCCGGCCCATGCTCCACGGCCTGCTTCATCAATGCCGGCGATCAATGAGTATCCAGCCCGCATCAAGCGGCGTTCACGTTTTAGCGTAGGGGCGAGCAGCCGCTCGCCCCTACGCAGATGGTTTCTTATCATACTGCCCGCGCCAGCCGTTGCGCCGCACTTTGAGGACTTCCCAGACCATCTCGATCGAATCGCGGATGGGGCTGATCTTCGTTTGCGGTTTGTAATACCACGTGATCGGCACTTCGATCAATTTGTATTTGCGCTTCAGCGCGATGAACAACACTTCCACATCAAAGCCCCAGCCGTCAATGGTCTGAAGCGCGAACACATCACGCGCCGCGTTGCGCTGAAAAACTTTGAAGCCGCACTGCGTATCTTGGATGTGCGGAATCGCCAGCACGCGCACGATCAAATTGAAGACGCGCCCCATCAAGTGCCGGTACTGCGGCTCGCCGATGCGCTGTGCGCCCGTTACTTCACGCGACGCGATCGCCACATCGTATCGATCGATCGCGGACGGCAGGAACTTGTTGACTTCCTCGATCGGCATCGATAAGTCTGCATCGCAGATGAATAAATACTCGCCGTTGCCATTCAGCATTCCGGTTCGCACCGCCGCGCCTTTGCCTTGGCGCGGTTCATTCAACACGCGCGCGTAAGTGTGACTTGCCGCAAAGTCTTGCGCGATTTTCAAGGTGTTATCGCGGCTGTTGTTGTTGACTATGATCACTTCGATGGGATAAGTCTGCGCGGCGATAAAGCGATCGACCTGCGCGAGACTGTCAGGCAGGCGCTGCTCTTCGTTATAGACCGGAATGATGATCGATAACAGGGGCGTGGTGTTGATGATGATTCCTCAGCAAAATAAGGTGCGCGCTAGAATACCTTGATCCGTTTGAATCGTCAATTGCAGTGGGAGTATTGCACTGCAGAGACGCGGAGGTCGCAGCGAGTTAACCGATTTTTCTTGGTGCGCTTAGCGGCCTGGCGGTTCCATTAAGATCGACAACAAATACTCATCATCCACTTTGTGCAGCGCTTGTACCGATTTGCGTTTGCGGCGCATCTTCGGCAGCCCGATCAATCCGGCGAACATCCCGCGCATTCTCGATCGCGCGGCCGCTCCGCGCCAAGATCGCAGCGCTTCAACGAACAACTTCCATTGGCGGCGAACGATCAAGCCTCGATATTTCTGCCACAACGTCGCAGGATAATTTTTCGCGAGCAAGTAAATGAAATTGCGGCCATCGTAGAATGACGCAATCGGTCCGCCGCCCGTCGCGCTGAGTTTGTGATACACGATCGCGTTCGGCGCATACACGCACTTCCAACCGGCCAACTGGGCGCGCCAACCCAGATCGATGTCTTCGCATGAATAGAAAAAGTCTTCATCAAACAAGCCGATCTGATCCAGCATCGAGCGTCGATAGGCCGCACTGCCGCCGCACGCGCTGAAGACGTACTCTTCAGTAATGTACTGACCCCGATCGGTTTCCCATACTCCTCGGTTGCCGGGAAGCCCGTCGAGGCGGTAGTAGTCACCCGTTGTATGAAACTTATTGCGTTCATCAAAGAGCAGCATCTTCGAGGCGATCAAGCCAGCTTCAGGATGCCGATCGAATGTATCGACAACAACTTGCAGCCAATTGAGCTCGACTTCCGTATCGTTGTTCAGCAGCACGCAGATCGATCCCGACGCTTGTCTCAGACCGACGTTCGATCCGCCGGCGAATCCGCGATTCTCCCTCAACGCGATCACTTTCACTTCGGGATACTCGCGTTTGAGCAAGTCTAAAGAATCATCACGGGAATTGTTGTCGACGAGGATTACTTCGAAGTCTTTGAAGATTTGTTGTCGAAGCGAGTTGAGGCAAGCCGGCAAATGCTGTGAGCCGTTCCAATTAACGATGATGACAGAGACCAAGGCTGAAGGCTGAGGGCTGAAGGATGAAGAAGGGTTGCTCATGTGTTAATTGGAAGTTCGATGTTAGAATTTGGAAATTGGAGAGCGACTTTTTGAATTTTGCAAACGATCACTCCAACTTCTAATCTCCAACCTCCAACATCCATATCAGAATTGCTCATGTTTCAAATAATCGGCCAGTGCGTCTTGCCACGATCGAAGCGTGATGCCGATCTGTGCGCCGCAGGAATTTCGCAAGGGCGCATACGGCGGCGGCGCCGAGGGGCGCGGATAATCTTTCAAGGTAATGGCTTCAATTGGAATATGCATGCGTCCTGAAAGTTCCAGAATCTTCTGCGCGAATTCGTAGCGCGAGCAAGCGCCTTCATTGATGAAGTGATAAACACCGAATGCTTCAGTCGTAATCAATTTCTCGATCGCGCCGACTAAATCTTCAGTGTACGTCGGCGAACTCACTTCATCGGTCACGACGCGCAGTTTGCCATCTGTGTCCGCGCGCGAAATAATTTTCTTGACGAAGTTGTTGCCGCCTAAGCCATACAGCCACGCCGTCCGCACGATATAGAATCGATGTGATAGTTCGCGCACAAAATTTTCGGCGGCGAGTTTCGATTGGGCATACGGATTGATTGGATTGGTTTGATCAAATTCTGTATAAGGTTCGGTCTTCGTGCCATCGAAAACTTCATTCGTGCTGATCGATAGCAGCGCCGCACCAATCGATTCCGCACTTAGGGCGACATTGCGTGTGCCCAGTCCATTGATGCGATAAGCCGCATCGGGATCGCGCGCCGCGCCATCGACATCGGTCATCGCCGCTACGTGGATGATCACATCGGGCGTGAACGATCGGATGCTCGATCGGATTACGGCCAGATCGGTCAGATCGACATCCGGCAGATCGGTGCCAAGCAAAGTGTCGTGCGCCAAGCGGCGCATCAACGCTCGACCGAGTTGTCCTTTAGCGCCCGTGATGTAGATTCGCATGTTGGCTGATCGCTTAGGGCATACACTTGCACCTGCACTGCATGCGTTGCAGTGCAGGTGTCGCTGATCGGTTGTGAGACGCAGTCATTATACCAAAGCCCATGCACCGTCATTTCGAGATATGTCATGTCGAGGAGTCCCTGTGATAATGGGCCAGCGCGGCCGACTGGTATTGAGATTTCTCATTGCGTTCAAAAAGGCAACCTGCCCGCCGATCGAAGATCGGAAATCAGCAGTCAGAGATTCAAAACCATGTTACAATCTCTGCATGCGCTTTGACGTCTTCACGCTGTTCCCCGAAATATTCACCAGCCCATTGCAGGAAAGCATCCTCAAGCGCGCGATCGAGGCCGGACATTTAGAAGTGCAACTTCATAACATCCGTGATTACACCACCGATAAACATCATATTACTGATGATTATCCTTACGGCGGCGGTGGCGGCATGTTGATGAAGCCGGAGCCGGTGTTTTCCGCAGTTGAGTCCGTGTTAGGAATCGACAACGAGGCAAGCGGCAGAGGACAAATGGCAGCTGTTCCGATCATCTTGTTAACGCCACAAGGCCGATCGTTCAATCAAGACATTGCTTGGGAACTAGCGAAGTACGATCGGCTGGCGGTGATCTGCGGGCGTTACGAAGGATTCGATGAGCGTATTCGCGAACACCTTGTAACCGATGAAATCTCGATCGGGGATTACGTACTGACCGGTGGTGAACTGGCCGCGCTGATTATGATCGATGCAGTTATCCGGCTCCGACCGGGCGTGCTGGGCGATCCGGAAGGACCGATCGACGACTCGCACACCGGGGGATTGTTAGAATATCCACAATATACCCGCCCGCCGGAATTTCGCAGCCTGAAAGTTCCAGAAGTTCTATTGTCCGGTGACCACGCCAAAATCGATCGGTGGCGCCGAGAACAATCGCTACGGCGGACTTTACAGCGGCGGCCTGATTTAATAGAAGCTGCTAAACTATCAGATGCGGATCGGGCGTTCTTGGAGATGGCTAAAAACGAGGCTGGCGATCCGTGAAGCCGCTTGACTTGCGTTATTCTTCGATCTCGGTATAATCAATTCACCTTACGCAATCTGCGTTCAATGTCATTCCCGCGCAGGCGGGAATCCAGAGCTATGGGAACTAGACACCCGCCTTCGCGGGCGGGACAGCGCGTAAGGTGAGTAATAAATTTCGTCCGATCCTAAAATAGGTTCAATTCTGATCCCCAGTTGAACCTTTCGGTCGAGGTCAAAGTATTCTAGGTATGACGGTAGCCCCGACAGATGCTCACCTAATCCAGCGACTGTGCGAAGGTGATCTGGCAGCCCTCGGAGACCTGTACGACAAGTACCGTTTACAGGTTTTTCATACTGCTTTGTCTGTGACCCACGATCGTCAGGCCGCGGAAGACATTCTGCAAGAGTGTTTCCTGAAAGTCAACACTTACGCCCGCCGCATTGATACCAGCCTGCCCTTGGAACCGTGGCTGTATCGGGTCACCGTCAATCTGGCTTATACCTGGGTGACCCGCCGCTCGAAATGGCTGACCTCGATCGAGGATATGATCGATCGGTTGGTGGCACCCGCCCGCACCAATTCGGAATATCGCGCTGAGATGTCTGAACTCCAAACGGTCATCCGGCAAGCCATCGATTCACTGCCCGCCTCTCAGCGCTTGACGGTGGTTTTGTATTACTTAAACAGTTTAAGCCTTAAAGAGATCTCTTATATTCTTGACTGCCCGGTCGGTACCGTTAAATCCAGGTTGCATTACGGGCGTGAATATCTTAAGAAGTGTTTGCAAGTCTATCACAGCGGTGTGCCGCAGCTTGGGCCAGCCGCTCAAAGTGGAAGTTGATTCAATCCATTGAGTGGAGGATTGTTGGATAATTTAATTCGATCAACGCTGCAAGCGGAGATCATGGATCAAGAACCGTCGGCTGCTGTGCGGGCTTCAGTGTTGGCGGAAGCCGCGCATGTCCGCGCCCGATCGGCTGTCGGCCCGTCGATTCCACCGTTGGCTAACGGGTTGCGCGAGCACAGTAATTCGCTTTCACCAGCCACCCCGATACGGTTAGCGGTTTTCTGTGGGCATGACGTAGCTGAACACTGGCTCATGATGATTGCGCCGGTGCACGCTATCCGTTAAGATTATTTTTTGCCAGCCTCTCAAGGGCATTAACCTTGAGAGGCTGATTTAATAGCCGCTGAACGACAAATCGAGAGTGGAGGACGCACCTTACATGCAACAGCCTCAGCAATCACAGCAGCCGCTCCTGCAAATCAAGAACCTGACAACGCGTTTCAAGATTACAGGCGCTTATGTGCATGCAGTGAATGGCATCTCTTATTCCTTAAATGAAGGCGACTCTTTGGGCGTGGTGGGCGAAAGCGGCTGTGGCAAGAGCGTCAGCATGATGTCGGTCATGCGCTTAATCCCGCAGCCTCCCGGCGAAATTACGGCAGGTGAAGCGTTATATGGCGGACGCGATCTGCTGAAGCTTTCGCCTGAAGAAATGCGGCATGTGCGTGGCAAAGAGATCGCCATGGTCTTTCAAGACCCCATGACTTCGTTGAACCCGGTCATGACCATCGGCCGCCAGATTACCGAGATGCTTGAATTGCACATGGAGATGGATCGTAAACAGGCCCGGGCTCGTGCGGCTGAATTGTTGACGATGGTCGGTGTTGCGCGCGCGGCCGATCGATTGGACGATTATCCCCATCAATTTTCAGGCGGCATGCGCCAGCGTGTGATGATCGCCATGGCCTTATCGTGTGTGCCGCAGGTCCTCATCGCCGACGAACCACCCACCGCGCTGGATGTTACGATCCAAGCTCAGATCGTCGATCTGGTCAAGAAGCTGCGTGATGAGTTA
>JBGQGR010000093.1:0-8410 GCA_041497495.1 Anaerolineae bacterium
ACCAGTTGCAGTGATACGGGCAGCCGCGCGTCGTCACCATGTTCATCGAATAGCAGCCGTGCCGTTCGCGCCAAATTTTTTGATAGCGTGGAATGTCTACCAAGTCCCACGCAGGAAACGGCAACTCGTCCAGGTGAGTGATGTCGGGTCGACGTGTTACGTGTTGCGTGGTGGGCGTAACAAGGCCGAGAATGTTTTCAAGCGCATCATTCGACTGCAAGTTAATCTCTTCGACCCTTCGGCTGTGCTCAGAGCCTGGTTCAACTCTTCGCTCAGGCTGCTGCGTCAGTGCATCCAGCAGCTCACCCAACGTTTCCTCGCCCTCACCGATCAACGCAAAGTCCACACCAGGCTCAAAGTATAGATCAGCGTGATCCGTCACATCCGCGCCGCACAAAACCACAGTGCAGTCCTGCGCCTTCGCCATGTCGATCATCTTGAAAGCGGCTTCACGCATCCGCAATAAACACATCTTGCTCAAATAATTGAAGTTGTCTTCATATAGGACGGCAAACTGCGGGCGATGCCGATCGAGCGCGGCGGCCCATTCGTCTTCCGACTCCGCCAGCATCGCATCGAACAAAGCCACATCATAGCCGCGCTGCCGCAGGTAAGACGCAGCATACAACGTGCCCAATGGCGGATATGGCTGCATCGCCGCATACAACTTGGGATCAAAGCGTAGATAATAGGATTGGCCGAATAGAATTTGGCTCATGATTAATCGATCGATAGTTTTGAAATCTTGCCGCCGAGAACGCAGAGGCTGCAAAGTTTCTGACGCATGTTTCAATCACTTAACTGAAACTCTTTCAACTTGTTTTCATACAATCGCGTGACGGGGCCACCGTAATCTTGGAAATGACCCTTGACGTGATCTTGATCGAGTATGGCGTTGCTGTCTGGCCAATCTAGTTGCGGCTGAAACTTTTTCAATTTGCGATTCATCTCCCACGCCTCTAATCGATCACCGATCGATCCAGACAACAGCCATTCGCCTAATCGCTTAACGGTACGACCGAAAGACCCCGATTGAATTTCGGGTTCAGATCGAAGCGGCGAATGGGCATTGGGTAATAATGAATCAATCCAATTATTCAAAGAGCGCATGCGAGCGTAAACATCCAAACCATATAACGGTACCATTTGCATGAATTCATGCGCTGCAAACAGAGTGCGCGTTTCCAATAGGAGAGCATTTTCTGAAATCACATAGTTGGGGCACAACGTATCGCCGAAAATTTTGCCGAGGTAGACCAGCGCGACGCTCAATGCGCGCGTCAGCCATACTCGACGAGTCGCTGTGACGATCATGACATCGATGTCATCGTCAACCGCGCAGTTGTCCATGGCGAGCGCGCCGGTGATGCCGACCATGCGCACGAACGGCAGGGCGGCGAGGATGAGTACAAATCTGCGAGCGGGCTTCCACAACCGATCGGATGAGCTAAGCCGATCGAGCCGGCGAGCAACGATCGATTCGCGCCCGGGTGCCGTGATGAATCGATCGACGCGCGCGATTTGACCATCCAGCCAGATTGGATAGCGCAATCGATCGCGCACACTATCCGCATCGGCCGGAACTTCGATCAAGTAATGGGCAATTTCGTCGGAGGTAAGAGGATAATCGAACAGGTCAGAATACAAGACTGTCTTGAGAATTGCCTGTTCGATGACGATGTGTTGATCCCCGCCGAGAGACACCATGCGACTTTCCTCGATCCCCTGTCTGAAGTCTGGTGTTAATACGCAGTCAGGCTGTGCGCGGATTGTTTTACTTGATGAGCCTGCTTAAGCATGTTATCATCCAACAATGCAATCACGCTTCAGTTTAAGTTCCTTGACGCGCCAACAGCGCTTAGTCCTAGGCGCAGCCTTTTTATTTAATGTCGCTATTTTGACAACGCTGATCTGGCTGGTGTCTTCAACGCCGCCGATCGCGCCGCCGCCGCCGATCGAGCCAAACAATACAATCGAGTGCGAGAACAACGCCGCGTTGAGTTTGCGCCAACAAGGTGTCTCCGGCTCGGTCACGATCAGCGGATCAGAATCGATCCAAGTATATATCAATGGCACGCATGCGGGAGCGGCCTGGAATGTGTTCAGCACGACTACAACTTTAATGACCGAGGCATGCGGACCGTATCAAGTCGTGCGCGTCGATGTGCCCGATCCGGACCAGCGGCCCAAGACCCGCTTGAGACTGGAAGTCAACTGGCCGGACGTACGCGCTTGGGCTGATGGATCGATCGACGACGGACAATTATCAGATCGAATGAGACGACGACTTTACCAGACACAGTAACTCCACTCCGGCTATCCCCTGACAATTCACTCACATCGATTGTGATAGAAATTATCGAATTGTCAGGAGAGGGCGATTATGGATCGCTGCAATCGCGCATGAAGCCGCAGTTCTGGCATACGATCTTGCAATGCACATCAACGATCGACGTGCCGCACACCCAGCAGTAGGTGTCATCGGCGCGCGGGTTCGACGGAGCGATTTCGATCTGCGGATCGACTTGCAAGTTTTCCAGATCGATCGTCTGAGCGGCCATGCGTTGAATGTTAGCATAGTTTCAATCAATACGAAAGAGCAATAATACCTGGCGAAGGTTGAGGTTGAAGGCAATCACTCAACCCTCAGAACCCTCGCCAGGGTGCTGGACATGGGAGGCCATATGATATTCAACCGTCAACACATGGAAGATTTTGAAGAGCAGACGCTGGCGCCATACGGTATGCGCAGCCGCAATTCACGCGGCCGCGTCTATGCTGAAGACGAGCATCCATATCGTACTGCCTTTCAGCGTGATCGCGATCGGATTATTCATACAACCGCTTTTCGGCGGTTGGAATATAAGACACAGGTCTTTGTCGTGACCGAAGGGGACTATTACCGTACCCGATTGACCCACACGCTCGAAGTGGCGCAGATCGGCCGGACGCTGGCGCGGGCGTTAGGCGCGAATGAAGATCTGGCCGAAACGATCTGCCTGGTGCACGACATCGGCCATCCACCCTTCGGTCATTCGGGCGAGCACGCGCTCAATCAGCTAATGAAAGATCACGGCGGCTTCGATCACAATCAGCAGGCGCTGCGCATCGTTCAATTTTTAGAGCAGCGTTATCCGGAGTGGCCCGGCCTCAACCTTACTTATGAAACACGCGAGGGCATCGTCAAGCATGAGACCGAATATGATACGCAGAGTTACGCCGAAGAATTTGAGCCGCACAAACGCGGCTTGCTGGAAGCGCAAATCGCCAATGCGGCCGACGAGATTGCTTATAACGCACACGACCTCGACGACGGACTGCGGGCAGCCTTGTTCACGCCAGATGATTTAGATCAATTGGAATTGTGGCAGCAAATAAAACAAAGTGTCGGCTGGGACGGGCGAGATTTCAATGATGTGTGGCGGCATCGATTGATTCGTCGGCTGATCGGTCTTGAAGTGACCGATGTCGTCAATGCGACCGATGAACGCTTAACCACCACGAAGATCAAATCGATTGAGGATTTGCAGCAGCAGCCGAAAAATGTGATCGGCTTTAGCGCTAAACTGAAGCAGATCAATCGGGGCTTAAAAGATTTTCTCTTTAACCGGATGTATCGGCATTATCGGGTGACGCGCATGCAGATCAAAGCCGATCGATTGTTGAGCGAGTTGTTCAATGCCTACGTGGGCGAACCGGGACAAATGCCGGAAGCCGCTCGTAAACGGATCGATCAAGACGGCTTGCAGCGCGCGGTGTGCAATTATCTCGCAGGCATGACAGATCGATTTGCGCTGGATGAACATGCCAAGATGTTCGATCCACAGGTGAGGGTGTAGGCCTCTCCTCTCCTGATAATTTATCAACTCCTATCGCCAATTTGCGCTACTGAATTATCAGGAGAGGGGATGGGGGTGAGGAAAATAAGAACGCGACGCACTGTTGAAGTGGGTCGCGTTTCATTATGAGCTGAGATTTAGCCGGCCACGCTCCAGGCAGCTAATTCGATCTTGGCTTGCTGGAAGAAACTATTCTGCGGCAGGTTGCCGCTGCCATATTGCAGATCGATTACGCGCGCGTTGACTTTCAGGGTTTGCGTCGTCAACGTCACGACCTCGCCTTTTTTGATCATCACCGCTTCGCCTTTCGGCGCGAGTTTGGCGCGCAGCGCAGGATCGTTGAAGCAATGCTCACTCATGAAGACTTTGGTCAACGTGCGAATATCGTTCTTATCAAACAGCCACACTTCAAGCGCGGTAACTTTATCGGGATTGCCGACACCGATCGTTTCGCTGATCCCTACGCCGCACTCGCCCAGAAAATCGCCATTGCCCTGTTCGATGCTGAACGACATATCATATCGATCATCGCCCAATGCATACTGCGTCACGTATTGAGCCAGCGGCGGCTGTGATTCGCCCGCCCATTGAGTCGGCGCTACCGGCTTGGGCGCGCCACGGGCCAGATTGGGCGCAGGCGGAGCCGCACCACTTGCACCCGCCGCCGGACCGATGCCACTGAGCTGACCGGGGAGACTTATTGGATCCTCTGTCTGCTCGACTTGCCGGCTGCGCAATCGCTGCAGGATCATGATCAACAGCACAATCGCGATGATGGCAATCACGGCCAGTCCAACCAAAGCCAATAGAGGAGATGTGCCGCCAGCGCCTGTGCTGTTGCTCGGCTGGTTTCCACCAACCGAAACATTCGGATCAGATAAGGCACTGCGCAGCGCTTGAATGCTGGGCTTTTCTTCGGTTGAAACAACGACATTATCAATCGCGGCTAAAATTTGCTCTCGCGTCCAACCATCCCCCAACCACTTTGCAATATCTTCAATCGGCCGGCCCAATTGATACGCATCCGCTGCTAAACGGAAAAAATCTTGTTGGTATTGTATCTCCACCTTGGAACTCAAATCCGACGGCCGCGCGTCCGTCCAACGCACAGGCCATAGCCACCAGCCCAACACGACCAAGCCGATCACGAGACCGACCACTAAGCCTACGGTCAGCGTGATAAACGGATAACCGCCGAGTAAGCCGCGTATCCCGGCTAACATCGCTTTGATCTGTTGACCCATCTTTGCTTGTTGACCCATGGCCTGACTCCTTAGAGCAGATCGAATCCCCTAAAGTATAGATTGGACTTCACTCTAAGTCAAATCGCGCAGCGGCTAAAATGTTTGATTTTTGTTGGACGGTCTTGCAGATCGATCAGCCTATGATATGATTGCAAAATTCACTTCGTCGTTGGTCATCTTCATTTGGCAATCAACACCGATTCCATTCACAACGTCATCATCATCGGCGGCGGCCTGGCCGGACTCTCCGCCGCATTGCATCTGGCCAAGCGTGGCTTGCATCCGATCGTCCTCGATGCCGATCCGGATCGCGCGGGTGGCCGAGTCTCCAGTGGAAAAACGATCGAGATCACTCACGCCGATCGAACGTGGCGCTTTCCGGCGGAGCATGGCATTCACGGCTTTTGGTCGCAGTATCATAATCTGCGCGGTATGTTGAATCGACATCACATTCTGCCGCAATTCGTCGCCGCCAAACAAGAAGAATGGATCATTGCACATGGCACGTGCATCAAACGCGCCGAAGCCGGCAGTCACATTCGCGGTAGTTGGGTGCCCGCGCCGTTCCATTACCTCAATCTATTGATTCGACCGAGTTTTCTGCGCAGCCTCGACATCTTCGACTGGTTCGCGCTGCCCTTTGTGTTAGCCAAGCTGCTCGTCGCTCTTTCGATCGATCCACTGCGCGAAGGAAAATCTCTGCAAGGCATGTCGCTCGCGCAATTCACCTGGGGCTGGACGCCGAACCTGCGCGCGTTCTTTGCCGCGCTCGCTCGCAGCGGCTTGTCTGCGCATCCCGAACAAGTTCCGCTCGACGGCTTCATTGCGTTTCTGCGCTTCTACACCTTGACGCGCCGCGATGCTTGGGCGTTTGAATATTTTTCTGCGGACGCAGGCAGCGCCTTGATCGATCCGATCGTGAGCAAAGTAATCGAACAGGGTGGGCAGATCGAATTTGATCAATCGGTGCAGCAGATCGATCGAAGCAACGGTGATTGGATCATCCGCACTTCTCGATCGATTCTCCGCGCCCGATTGATCATCCTCGCTGTCGATGCGCCGAACGCGAAACAAATTCTATGCAACAGTCCAAGCACTCAACAAGAGGCAGCGCGATTTGAATTCCCGATCGGCGTTGCCACTGCAATCCTGCGTGTGTGGTTCGATCGATCGCCGCGTCCGGGACCTGAAGCCGGCATCTTCAGCGGCGATTTCACGCTCGATAATTTCTTCTGGCTCGATCGATTTCAATCAACCTTCATGGCTTGGCATATTGCAACGGGCGGCAGCGCTATCGAGTCGCATGTATATGGGCCGCCGGAAGTTCTGGAACAACCCGATTCAATCTTGATCAGCACATTGCTCAATGACATACATCGTGCGTGGCCGGAACTCAACGGACATTCAATTCATTTTACTTTTCAGCGCAATAAACCGGCCCATACTTTATTCAAGATCGGCACGACCGAATCGAGGTTGAGCACTGAAACGCCATGGCCCAACCTCTTTTTGTGTGGCGACTGGATTCGCCATCCAACACCGGCCTTGTTTCTGGAGCGCGCCTGCATCACGGGTATTGAAGCGGCCAACGTTGTTTTGGAAAGCAACCACATCGATCGCTTCTTATTAATCTCACACACCCCGCCGGAGCCACTCGCCAGCGGGATCGAACAGATCATGCGCGGCCTTCGTCATGGCCTCCGTCGCCTCACACAGCGCTGACCTGTCAGCCTGAAATAATCGTTACTCATTTCACTTGACTTAACTGCTGTTTGTCATTGTTCATTTGTCATGTGTCATTGTAAAATATGATTATCCATGCCCGATTCATCTTGTCGTCTTGTTAGCCCTTCAGTCTATCAGCCCATCACCCTACATGGAGCATACTGAATGCGAACTTTCTTTCTCTGGCTGTCCCATAGCAAATTCCTCCGCAGTCTCACCAAGAAACTTGGCTTTGCCCGCAGCGCCGCGATGCGTTTTGTCGCCGGTGAAACCATCGATGACGCCCTGCGCGCCATTCGCGAATTGAATGCAGTCGGCATCAGCACCACGCTCGATCATCTGGGCGAAAATGTGGAAACCGAGGCTGACGCTAAACGCGCCGCCGATGATTACCTGGATGTCCTCGACGCGATCGGCAAATCGGACGTGAAGTCGCACGTGTCGATCAAGTTGACCGCGCTCGGCCTCGATTTGGGTGACGACTTCTGCCGGGCGAACGTCGCGCGGGTAATCCAGAAAGCCAAAGAGATCGGCTCGTTTGTGCGGATCGATATGGAAGGCACACCCTACACCGATCGGACGCTGGCGATCTATCGAGGGTTAAGAAAAGAATTTGACAACGTGGGCATTGTCATCCAGGCTTGCTTATATCGCACCGAAAAAGACATCGAAGCATTGTGCGCCGAAGGCGGCAAGGTTCGATTGTGCAAAGGCGCGTACAAAGAACCTGCGGACAAGGCCTTCCCCAAGAAAGCAGATGTCGATGCGAACTATGTCCGTCTGATGAAAATGCTGCTGAGCGCGGAAACCCGCGCTACAGGCACACGCGGCGCTATTGCCACGCATGATCCCAAGATGATCGATGCGACCACGCAATATGCAGCCGAAACCAACGTGCCGCATAACGAATTTGAATTCCAAATGTTGTATGGTATTCGGCGCGAGTTGCAGCGGCAGTTGTCGAGTGAGGGTTATAGCATGCGCGTGTACGTGCCGTATGGGATAGAATGGTATCCGTACTTTATGCGCCGACTGGCCGAGCGTCCAGCGAATGTGTGGTTTGTGTTGAGCAATATGTTTAGAAGATAAAAGCAAAGCATCCTGAGCAAAGAGTTGAACTCTTTGAGTTCCACTCGCAGTCGGCGGATGCGCTTAAATCAATCCGGTCCTTCGACCGCGTTGCGACATCTTCGAGTTCGCAACTCCGCTCAGGATGCTTGCGAAGTTTATTATGGACATCATAAACAAAGTTGCATTAGTCACCGGCGGTGCACATCGAGTCGGCCAAGCGATTGCCTTGGCGTTGGCTCGATCGGGCGTGCATGTGGCGATCACCTATAACTCGTCCGAGGAAGCAGCTCAACCCATGGTGGATCAGATCAAAGCGTTGGGCGTACAATCAATCGCGCTGCACTGCGATCAAAGAAACTTGATCGATATTCAGTCGCTGTTTGAATCTCTTTAGCGCGAGTTCGAACATCTCGATATTTTGATCAACAGCGCGGCGATCATGGAGCGCCAACCCGTGCTGGCTGTGACACCCGCTGATTTCGATCGGACGATCGAGACGAATTTGCGCGGGCCGTTCTTCATCGCGCAACA
>JBGQGR010000094.1:0-8378 GCA_041497495.1 Anaerolineae bacterium
AGCACCATCACGCCGATGATCACACTCGCAATCAACAGTGAGAAGAAAAATTGTTTCAGATCTGCGCCGGCCATGAAGAACATCACACCCGCTGTCAGCACAATCAAGATCGCTGTGCCATAGTCGGGCTGAATGACGATCAGCCCCGCTACCACCCCGACGATCGACGCAAAGGGAATGAGACCGTAATTGAGATCGCGAATCTGGTCGCCTTTAGACGCGAGCCAATCGGCAATGTACAGAATGACGACGAGCTTGGCAATCTCGCTGGGCTGCACCGAGCCATCGAAGAACGATCGCTGCGCACCATATAAGTCGGCGCCAAAGATCCGAACGACGACCAACAGAATCAGGATCGCAACCAGCAGCAGCACCGACCAGCGCCGCCAGCTGCTGAAATCGCTGCGCGCTAATAGCGCGGCAACGACTATGCCGCCGATCGTGAAAGCGGCCTGCCGCACGACGTAGTATGCCGCATCGCCTTTGGATAAATAGGCCAGTTCATAACTGGCGCTGTAGATCATCATCAAACCGAGGACCAGCAGGGCACCGACCGCCGTGATGAGCGGATAATCGGCGCGCGGCAGTGATCCGATCTCTGCTTTCTGATTTTTGATTTTTGATTTTTGATCTTGAATCAATTGAGCCATGTTGAATCTCTGCGTGTTTTAAGTCTTGGTCAGTTTCTGAAATCAAGCCGCGAATTGTTCAGTGTCCACTGTGCATTGTCAATTGCTTTCTTTACCGTGGCCGCCGCTGGAATGTCGATCGCTCGATCGACATTCCAGCGGTGAGCCAACACCCATAAACCACACACCCCTACCCTTGCTCTCCGCCGTTAAAACGGGGGAGGGTTGGGAGGGGGTTATAAGGCCAGCACCAACTCCTGAAACTTGTCGCCGCGCTCCGCAAAGTCCTTATACGCATCATAGGATGTACCGCCCGGCGACAACAAAACCACATCACCTGATTGGGCGACAGACGCGGCTTGTTGAACTGCTTCATCTAGTGTCGGTACGCGCTGAATCTGTACCAGCGAGCCTGAATGCGATCGAAGTTCGATCTCGACCGCGCTTTGCACTACATCAGCCATCTCGCCAAACACGATCAGCTGCGTAACCCGATCGACGATCAGCCGCGCCGCAGCCTGCCACGGAAGATGCTTGTCCCGCCCGCCCGCCAGCAATACGATCGGCTCATCGAATGCCTGCAAGCCGGCCATCAACCGCTCCGGTGCGGTCGCGATGCTGTCATCGTAAAACTTCACGCCGTTCCGCTCACGCACCAACTGCAAGCGATGGTCCACCCCGGTGAAGTTGAGAATCACGGCCGCCATTACTTCCGGATCAATGTTCATGGCTGAAGCGGTGGCGCAGGCAGCCAGCACGTTCAAGACATTGTGTGCGCCGCGCAGTTGAATGTCACTCAAGCCGCAAACATCGATCTCTTCATTCTGCACCAGCACCACTCGATCGCCCTTAACGAACGCCCCGCGCCCGATTGTTTTTTCGCGACTAAAAAATCGAACGTAGCCGCGCGCCATGCCGGACAATTTGCGCGCCGTCGGATCGTCGTAGCCCAGCACGGCTGTATCCGTTAGCGACTGATAATCCAAAATGTGACGCTTCGCCGCGATGTACGCGTCCATCGACGCATGGCGATCGAAGTGATTCGGCGTGATATTCAAAATCGCCGCCACTTGCGGACTGCTAGTCATGAGTTCCAATTGAAAACTCGATAGTTCCATGATCACTTTGTCGCCCGGCACAATCTTTTCCAGATCACTAATCAACGGATTGCCGATGTTGCCGCCCACCCAAGTGATAAATTTTGCGGCCGTGGACATCTCACCCACTAACGTCGTCGTCGTCGTTTTGCCCGCCGAACCGGTGATGCCCGCGATCGGAGCCAGGCAGCGCTCCACAAATAACTGAGCATCATTCGTCAACGGGATCGATCGCTCTTTCGCGGCAAGCACAATCGGCAGATCGATCGGCACCCCACCACTCAAGCACAACACATCGCAGTCGTTCAGTAGATCGATCGGATGTCCGCCGAGCGCATACTTAACTTGCACATCTTTCAGCGAATCGATCTCGCTCTGTAGTTGATCGACCGGTTTCACATCACTGATCGTCACCTGCGCACCTTGCACCGTCAACCAGCGAGCCAGCGCACTGCCCTGTCGAGCCAGCCCTAAAACGACGAATCGCCTACCACTAACCTCTAAATTCATTAATCATTCGCCGTTCGTTGACCAACGACCAAAGAGAAACGACAATCATTGGTTATTGTTCGATGGTCATTCGTCGCTTTATAGCAGCGCTAACGCCATGCCCAACATCGCCGCCCAGATCCCGATCAACCACAGCCGCTGAACAATCTGCGTCTCGCTCCAGCCCAATAATTCAAAGTGATTGTGCAGCGGCGCCATCTTGAATAACCGCCGACCTTCACCGTAACGCCGCTTGGTCAATTTGAAATACGCCACTTGAAAGATGACCGTCAATGTCTCCGCGACCGGCACTAAGGCGATCACCGGCAGCAACAACCATTGCCCCGTCATCAACGCCACGACAGCTAAGGCTGCGCCTAAGGCCAACGCGCCGGTATCACCCATAAACAACTGCGCGGGATGTGCGTTAAACCACAAGAACGCCAACACTGCGCCGACCATGATCATCGAGAATGGAACTAAACTCGAAACGGGCGGCTGTACGCCGGGTGTTGCGCCGGCGAATGATTGCAAGTAAGCGATGACGGCATAGGCCAAGAAGGCCGTGGCCGTGATGATGCCCGCTAACCCATCGAGTCCGTCCGTAAGATTCACGGCATTACTAAACCCGACGATCCAAAATACCGCGATCGGAATCCATACCAAGCCGATATCGATCTTCTGTGCAATGCCCGGTATCGCCACGCTGTGCAACTGCGTCGAAGGGGAAAAGTGCAGCACCAGCGCGATGATCGTCGCCAACCCGATCTGGATCGCAAATTTATAGCGCCCCAGCATCCCTTCGCCTTTGATACGCTTGCCATGCACATTCGCGAGATCATCGATCGCCCCTAAGAAGCCGTAAGCCACCAGCGTACCCATCGGCACCAAGATGGCGAAACCAATATTGGCGATCGGCTCGCCGCGCTTCGCTTCAGCGATCGCGCTGATGATCACCATCACCGCCGTGATCACAACGACCGGCACAATGATCATCAAACCGCCCATCGTCGGCGTCCCGGCTTTCACTTGATGAGTCTGCGGGCCTTCAATTCGGATTTGCTTGCCAATACCTTTGGCGCGCAGCAAACGAATCAGCGGCGGACCCCAGACCACAGCCAGCAAAAACGATAACCCTCCTAGCAACAGTGCAACAGCCAAGTCGATTCCTTTTAGGCGCGATCCAGCGCGGCGACAATATCTTCCATGTGCAAGCCGCGCGAGCCTTTGATCAAGATGACGTCTTTGGGCTGAATGATCTTTTCCAGATAAGCCACCGCTTCGGCATTTGTGCCGCAGGCTTGAACTTGATCGCGCGGCATGCCATTTTGCAGTGCTTCAGCGGCGATGAGCTGGCCGAGTTCACCAACGGTCACCAGCACATCGGCCACATCGATCGCGCGCAGACCTACCATGCGATGTCCTTCCGCTTCATACGCGCCGAGTTCCAGCATGTCACCCAGCACCGCAATCTTGCGGCCAGTCAGGTCCGCTAACAAATTCAAAGCTGCAATCGTCGATTGCGGATTGGCATTGTAGGTATCGTCCAGAATGATCGATTCTTGCGGGCCGGCCGTGGCCACCAAACGCAGCTGCGCGCGTCGATCTTGCAGACCGGCCAGTATGTGATCCCACGCCATGCCTTCCGCTAAACCGACGGCCGCCGCACGCAGCGCAGTGTGAACGCTATGCCGTCCCAATAGCGGAACTTGCACGTGCAGTGCTTCGCGTCGATGATGCAGTGTGAAGTGAATGCCGTCCAAGCCTTCACTGGCGATCTCGTCAGCCCACACATCGGCCAGCGGATCGAGTCCATAGCTCAACACCCGCGCGTGAGTCTTACTTGCCATCTCACGCACACGTGGATCATCCCAATTCAAAATCGCTGTGCCGTCAGCTGGCAGCGCCTGAACTAATTCTGCTTTCGCCTCAGCAATCGCTTCGATCGTACCCATGCGCTCCAAGTGAATCGGTCCCACATTTGTAATCACGCCAATGATCGGCTGAGCGAGTTCGGCTAGGCGGGAAATTTCGCCGCGTGCGTACATGCCCATTTCCAACACGGCGCGTCGATGCTGGTTCTCCAGCTGCAAGAGCGCTAAAGGCAAACCAATCTCATTGTTCAAGTTGCCTTCACTCTTCAACGTTTCAAAATCCTGCTGCACGACCGCGGCCGTCAATTCCTTCGTGCTGGTCTTGCCGACACTGCCGGTGATGCCGATGACACGCAGTTGCTTGAATCGATTGCGCCACCACTTCGATAAATCTTGCAGCGCGATCATTGACTGTTCGACGCGCAGCACGATCGGAAGTGAGCTAGTGTCGATCGGCTTCTGCGACCGATCAGGTCTGAGATCGATCGTGTTCGCTGCGATCTCCGTAAGGTCTTGCTCGACGATCGCAGCGAGCGCGCCGCGCTTAAAAGCATCAGCCACATACAAATGCCCGTCGGTCTGCTCGCCGATCAGCGCCACGAACACATCGCCCGGCCCAGCCTCGCGCGAATCGATCACGAAGCGGCGAATATTTTGCGCCGTGCCTGCCATGCGTTGTCCCGTCAGTCCTTCACTCACATCGGCCAGTGTCAGCATCATTGAGCTTTGTTAATTGCTAATTGTTCATTGCTGGGCAAGATACCCAAGATCGGGAATAAGCGCGTCGCCAATTTTCGAAACACCGGCGCGGCCGTCTCTGAACCCCACGGCGAAGATGTCGGTCGATCCAGCTTCACCAAAATGATCACCTGCGGATTGTCGGCGGGCGCATAACCAATAAACGAGCCGATCGTATATTGCGGATCGTAGCCGCCCGGCAGCGCGATCTGCGCCGTGCCAGTTTTGCCTGCGATGCGATAACCGCTCACCTGCGCGTTCGATACCTCGCGCTGCACCACTTGCACCAACACGTCCGAAACGGTGTGCGCAGTCTGCGCCGAGATCGGGCGACCCAACTCCACGATCTGCGCAGTGCGAATCTGATCACCGTCACGGATTTGCTTCACAATATGCGGCTGCACCAGCACACCGTCATTCGCTACTGCCGCCACTGCCGCGATCAGCTGAAGCGGCGTGGTCGATAGTCCTTGACCGAAGGCGTTGGTGCCGAGATCGCCTTCCGACCAATTATCGGGGTTGCCGTCGCGCGTGCGCAGCTCACCCGAGTCCTCGTTTTGCAGATCGACACCCGTGGCTTGACCGATGCCAAAGGCTTTCAGGTAACGATAAAAGTTTTGTTGGCCTATGTGTGTGCTGACATAGGCCGCGCCGACATTCAACGACTGCGCCATCATGTCCACCATCGTCACCAAACCATGCCCGGCCCGATCCCAGTTGCACATGGTCTGCCCGCCAACTTCAGTGCAAGCCGTATCATAGTAAGTAGTCTGCGGCGTAATCGTGCCTGAATCAATGCCCGCCGCAAAAGTTAGAATCTTGAAAACCGAACCGGGTTCGTAATGCACACTCACGGCCGGATTCACAAAGATGCTTTGCTCAGACTGCGGTATAGCCGAATAATGATTCGGATCGTAACCCGGCGCAGTCGCCATCGCTAGAATTTCACCGGTGCGCGGATTCATCACAATGATCGATCCCGATTCCGCGCCCGTGTCCCGCAGACCGTTCGTCAATTCTTCTTCGGTGATCGCCTGCGCCGTCCGATCGATCGTCAAAACCAGATCAGCGCCAGGGCGCGATCCCTGCGGAATTAACAGGTTGTTGTAACGGCCTTCGACACCATAGAAACCATTGCGCGCTGCGTTCACGAAACCCAGTACCGAAGCAGCCAGCGTGCCTTCGGGATAGGCGCGTCCCCAATAAGATGCCGCACTAAAGCTGGGAATCTGCAAGCTATTAACCTGCTTGCCCACATTCACCGACAAGTTATCGATCAACCGTAGATGCTGATCTTTCAAGCCCAGCTTCGATCGAAAATCGGCCGGCGACATGTTCAGCACAGGCGTCAGATCGCGTGCCGCTTGATTGATCAACTTCTCGTTCACGGCTTGATCGCGGATCGGATCGAACATCACCACATAGCGCGGCTCATCGCTCGCCAGTAGATTTCCAGTTCGATCCCAAATACGACCGCGCTGCGTTACCCCGATCGATTGAGCTGGCCCGCCGGGCAGCGTATGCTGAAACACTTGATAGCGAACGACCTGGACCACCACCGAGACCGTCAAGCCGATCAAGAGCATTATTAGTAAAGCCAATCGTCCGCGAGGTAGTTGCATAATCGACAGATGTGCGACGCACTTTGCCCCACACCGCTTCGCTACGGGGCTCTTCGAAAAGTGCGTCGCACCTTTAACGCCTTAATGTCCAAACGCCGACTCAATGGTCGGCGCATCATCAATCGGCTGCGACTTCACTTGCAGATAAACGATCTCTTCGGCGGGCACAAAGCCCAACTTCTCTGCGCGATCATACAATCGATCGACTGAGCCGGCCGCGCTGATTTGCAGCGCGAGCTGGGCGTTGTCTTGCTGCAATTGAACCAAGTCGGCGTGGAGTTGGTCCACATGCCGGGACATGGTCACCAGCTGGCTGGATTGCACCAAATACAAAACCGCAAAAGCCGCGAAGAAAATAATCAACAAGCTTAAACGAGCAATCCAACTCACCGGCCAGCGTGACTTCTTCAAGCCCTGATTGTCCAAGTTATTAAACTTGTCGGTGCTGCTCAATGCCTTAATGGATTTGCGAGACATTTGGTTGACTGTGTCTGCCTTTCATTCGATTTCAAAACTTGCCCTGGAAACAAGAGTTGCGATTTCGCTAACATATCGTTACATTCGAGTTACAGATATCATATGCGAAATTCGCTTGTATGTAAATGATCAAAAACCATTTTAATCGAAGGACATATATCACTTCATCTGTAAGTTTTTGGTTGGAGTTCGGTAAACAATTTTCAAGATATATCGTCCACAAAGTATGAAATCAGTTTGAGCGCTTATTGAAATGCCGCTTTAATGACTGCGAACACACCACCTTGGAGTTAGCTAGAAGGTTTTCATAGATATCAGTCAGGCTTTTTCAGCAACTCTCAGCTTAGCGCTGCGTGCCCTGGGGTTGTTCTCGACCTCAGCGGCACTGGGAATAATCGGCTTGCGCGTAATCAATTTCAGCGTCGGCTTCCGCCGAAGTAAATCGGGTGGATCATCCGGCTGCGCCACATGAACTTGCGACGCCGAACGAAAATATTCCTTAACGATTCTGTCTTCTAAAGAATGAAACGAGATGATTGCTAATCGACCGCCGCGCTTCAATAACTCAACAGCTTGCGGCAGAACTTTCAGCAATGAATCCAACTCATCATTTACTGCAATCCGCAGCGCTTGAAACGTCAGCGTCGCCGGATGAATTCGTCCCCGCCGTCCGATCGCTGTCTCGATAACTTCGGCTAACTGTTCCGCCGAGTGGATCGGTCGGGCCGCCACAATCGATCGGGCGATCCTGCGGCTTGCCGGTTCTTCGCCATATCGATAGATCAGATCAGCCATCTCGTCCTGATCGAGCGTGTTCACCAACTCCGCCGCCGACTGCCCGTGCGCCGGATCGAAGCGCATGTCCAGCGGGCCACCGGTTAAGAAACCAAAACCGCGTTGGGTGTCCTCTAATTGATCGGAGGACAACCCCAGATCAAGTACAATTCCATCGATGTTGGTAAAGTTCTGCGCTTGCGCGACTTCAGTCAAGTGAGCAAAGTTTTGATTCACAATCCTCACTCGCGAACCGAATGCAGTCAGCCGGACTGAGGCTCGTTCAATCGCGGCCGGATCAGCATCCAGACCTAACACGTGTGAAGCGGTGGCCTGAGTCAAAATCGCTTCGGTGTGGCCGCCGCCGCCTAATGTTCCATCGATGTAACGCCCGCCTGCCTTAAGGTCGAGGCTATCGATCGTCTCTTGTAAAAGAACAGTGACATGGCGAATCGAGTTCATGCTTCACGTTGATCAGATGCCCAGCTTCGCCCAGTGTTCAGCGTCCAGTGCGCCCGATTCAAAGTTCGCTCGGGTGGTGTTCCATGCATCGGGCGACCAGATTTCCATGTGAGTGTTGAGCCCGGCGACGATCACATCGCCATCCAGACCGGCATATTCACGCAAATATTGCGGGAGCAAAACACGGCCTTGCTTGTCCAACTCCGCATCGGCCGC
>JBGQGR010000095.1:0-8360 GCA_041497495.1 Anaerolineae bacterium
CAGAATGACTTAGGAATTTATGATAGCCGTGCTGCACATGGTTTGTCTGATCTTGTTTACGCGGGTAAGCGGTTAATTCCTATCCCACCAGGGCGTGGGCGTGCGGGGACTGGTGATCACCTTCCAAAGAGAGATTTCTGTTATAAGTTTGAAGAATATATTTGGGTACTTAGATTCTTTAGAGACATTGTCCGATCCAGTTCTGAACTTTACCAGCACTTCAATCGTGTCGCTGACCTCGAGATCGCTTTCTTTGCAAGAAGTCGCAAGCTAGTTATACCGTCTAGGAACTATGAGGTGGCATATTCTTCTGATGCCAATGAAATTGATCTGGATGAAGGAGAGCGTTATCGGACTTTAGGGGCTGGGCTAAGATCAAAAGTATTTTGGGCAAGGGTCGACGAAGAAGGGATAACTTTTCTAACGGGACCCGAAGGGCGAACTAGTTTGACTTTATACCATGCAGATATTGAGATTTGCTTGGAGCACTTTAAGAATGCCGACTGGTTTCCACTTGGTAATACAATTGATGCTCTGAAGCCAAATGGTCTCTGTATCTACTTTTAAGATGTACTCAAAGTAAGCGCTTAATTCGCGAGCCATTTTGCATCTGTGATGGTTAATCAGAATCTTCTTCGTTATGAATTTCGAGCAAACAATGCGCTTTACCTTAAAACCGTTTGAATCTAGCGAATCTTTCTCGAGAGCGCATAGATATTTTGCCTCTTGACAAGCGGTAGAAGATAGTTATAATTAGTGTGTAAATTACACTAACTAAGATGTGACTGGGCAGGAGGAAAAATCTATGGCTTTAATTGCTTACTTCAAAGGCGACCCGACCGAATATGTGATGGTCTACAGCGGCGGCCAGCTGCGCCGATCGGGCGTGGCGTTGAGTTTCTACTACATTGTGCCGAATACCAGCCTTGTCTCGATCCCGACCGGCACGATCGATGTGCCGTTCATCTTGAACGAGACTTCGGGCAACTTTCAAGCCGTCACGGTTCAGGGCCAGCTGACCTATCGGATCAATGATCCCAAAGCGATCGCCTCGATCTTGAATTACACCATTCAGCCCAAGACGCGCGCGTATAAATCGAGCGATCCGGAGAAGGTGGCGCAACGCATCGTGAATGAAGTTCAGGCGCAGGCGCGCTTTGAATTGCAAAAACTGTCGCTTGAAGAGGCACTGAAGCAATCGGCGGAAATCGCATCGAACGTCTTGGCGAAGATCAAAAATGCCGAGGTGCTGAAATCGATCGGCGTGGATGTGCTGGCGCTGTATATCACGGCGATCAAGGCGACGCCCGAAATGGCGAAAGCGCTCGAAGCCGAATATCGCGAAGGTCTGCTGGTCAAAGCCGACCAAGCGATTTACAACCGGCGCGCGGTCGCGGTCGAACAGGAACGGCGCATCAAGGAAAATGAATTGAGCACCGCGGTCACACTCGAAGAGAAGCGCCGCGAGTTGGTGGACTTGCAAGGACAGAATAATTTGCAGCAAGCCGATTACGATGCACAAGCCACCGCCAAACGCTTTGAGCCATTCAAAGATTTGGATCCGCGCATGTTGACCGCTTTGTCGCTGAAAGAGATGGCGGAGAACGCATCGAAGATTGGCAATCTCAATATCACGCCGGATATCTTAGCGGGGTTACTGAATAAGTAATTGGCAGATCGAGCGAATGGGAGAAAGAGAGAATGAGAGATCAATCGCTCATTCTCTCTTTCCCTCTATCTCTCCATACTCTCCATCGACTTGAACTATGCCTACCCTTGAATCCATCCTCATCGTTACGCAACGCACCGCGCTGGAAGATCTGATCGCGCGTTTCAACACTCGATCGCAGGCAGAGTTTTATATCGAGCAGACCGCGAAGCAGAATCCGGCGTATAGGGGCGGCGCGTTTACTGAATATCAACAGGCGCATGATGCGTATCAGGCTTCGCTTGATGTATTGATGAAAGCGCTGCCGCGTGGCGTGAAGCAGCAATCGATCGAGCGATCGTTTTTGCCGAACTTCAAATTCTCCGGCCACGATCTGGTGATCACGCTTGGCCGGGATGGCTTGGTGATCAACACGGCCAAATATCTGACAGCCGAACCGATCCTCGCGTTGAATCCCGATCCGAAACGGGTGGATGGCGTGTTGATTCCCTTTCAAGTGACAGAAGCGCGTGCGTGGATCGATCGTGCTTTTCAAGATCGCGCGTTAATCAAACCGATCTCGATGGCGAAAGCCGAATTAAATGACGGGCAAGTGCTATATGCCGTCAATGATCTGTTTATCGGTGCGCGAACGCATATCTCGGCGCGGTACAAGATCGAGTTTGGGAACCAATCGGAAAATCACAGCTCCAGCGGGATCATCGTATCGACCGGTGCGGGATCGACCGGCTGGCTGCAATCGATCGTGACAGGCTCATTCCGCATCGCCAAGGGCATGGCCCAATCGGATCTGGAAGCACCCGCGTCCGATCAATATCGGCTTGATTGGTCATCGAACGAATTGTACTTCGCGGTGCGCGAACCGTTCACCAGCAAAACCTCGCAAGCGAACATTGTGTTCGGCAAGATCGGCCCGAAACAAAAAATGATCCTCACGTCATTCATGCCAGACTACGGCGTGATCTTCAGCGACGGCATCGAGGCCGATTACCTCAACTTCAATTCGGGCGCAGTCGCTACAATTGGCTTGGCTGAAAGAAAAGCGAATTTGATCGTGCGTTCGTGATACGTACTGAGTGCTGTGTAAAAGATGCTACAATCAGCGTAATTACGCTGTACGCGTTACGCCTAAGCATTTCAACCGAGCAGTTCTTCAGACATCCTCAATGTGAAAGACCAACCACATGGAATCCGATCGATTCGATCACTTATTGCGCAAGTACGCCGAACTTATGCTGAAAGTGGGTGTGAATCTGCAGCCCGGCCAACGCTTGATCATTCTCGCGCCGTTACAAGCGGTCGATCTGGTCCGGCACGTCACGACGATCGCTTATCAAATTGGCTGCCGCCTGGTCAGCGTCATGTGGGATGACGAGCAGCTCAGTTTGATCCGGTATCAACATGCGCCGCGCGACTCGTTTGAAGAATTCTCCACTTGGGCGGCCGATGGGATTCTGCAATTTCTCGATCGGGGTGATGCTCTGCTGTCAATCGCCGGGAGTGACCCCGATCTCATGAAAGATCAAGACCCCGAGTTGTTGGCGATCGTCAATCGGAATTTGCAGAAACTGAATGCGCCGATATCGGCACATATTTCGGCCAGCACGATCAATTGGGCTATCGCTGCTTTCCCGACGAAGAGCTGGGCGATGAAAGTTTTCCCCGATCAAATGCCAGAGCAAGCGGTGTCTCGATTGTGGGCAGCGATCTTCGACGTATGCCGCATGAATGAACCTGATCCGATTGCCGCGTGGTGGCAGCATATTGATCAGTTGACCAAGCGGAGCGATTATCTCAATCGCAAACATTACGACGCGCTGCATTTCACGGCGCCCGGCACCGATCTCACCATTGGCCTGCCGGACGGACATCTATGGGTTAGCGGCGCGACTCGGAGTAAACGAGGAATCTCGTTCACCGCGAATGTGCCGACCGAGGAGGTCTTCACCATTCCGCACAAAGATCGAACGCAAGGTTTTGTGACCGCGTCCAAGCCGCTCAGTTATTTGGGCAGCTTGGTCCAGAATTTCCGTTTGACGTTTGATCACGGCCAGGTAATTGATTTGTCCGCCGAAAAGGGTGAAGCCGAACTGCGCAAGTTGATTGGCACCGATGAGAATGCCAGACGACTGGGTGAGGTCTCACTCGTACCCGATCGATCACCCATCTCGCAATCCGGTTTGATTTTCTACAATACGCTGTTCGATGAGAACGCCGCGGATCACATCGCCTTAGGCCGCGCCTTGAAATTCACCCTGCGTGACGGTCCATCGATGTCCGATGAAGAATTCTCGCAAGCCGGTGGAAATTACAGTTTGGTGCATGTTGATTTCATGATCGGCTCGGCTCAAATGAGTGTTGATGGTCTGACGCAGACTGGCGTCGTTGAACCGATCATGCGCAACGGCGAATGGGTTTTTCAAGTGTAGTTGAATTCTTGATCTGTCAATCGTCTATCAGGCGACAAGGACAAACATGATCATCTTCGGCACACGCGTCCGGCATAAAACTCTTTCGACGGGACAATTCTATTGTCCGCAGTGCAAAGCGCAGCGCAATTACGAACTGCGTAGCGCGCGCAATTATTTTGCGCTGTACTTCATCCCCATCATTCCGATGAACACGCTGGGCGAATATGTGACGTGCCAAACCTGCGGCACCAACTTCAAGCCCGATGTGGTGAAGCTGCCCCCGCCGCCCGCCACCACGATGGATCGCATGACGCTGGAAGTGCGGACCGATATGGACAGCGGCACGCCAATCGAGTTTGCCCGGCAAAAATTGATCAACACCGGACTCAAAATGGATCTGGTCGATCAAACGATCGGGTCCGCAGCTGGCCCCGATCGATCACGCTGCCCGAAATGCTCGCTGACCTATCGATCGACCGTGAAGCGCTGCGCACAAGATGGATCGGATTTGCTGCCAACTGTTTCCGCTTAATTGCGGCGACGGCTCCCACGCCGTCGAACGATTGGGCATGGGAGCCCAATCTGCTATCTTCTTGGAGAGAATGACGTACACATGAATTCTCGATCGTCTAGCTTTGGCCCGACCGATCTTCTGCTCTTAATGACGATCGGTTTGTGGGCGATCAATTTCACCGTGGTCAAGACTATCATCAGCGGCGATTTGCCGCCGATCGCCTTTACTGCGCTTCGATTTACGCTGGCGACGATTGGCATGCTGCTCGTGATGCGTTCGTTCCGCGACGAGCAGCCACTGACTCGGCGCGATGTGTTGAAGATGGCCGGACTTGGCTTGCTGGGCAATGGCCTCTATCAAGTCATGTTCATTATCGGCATCGACAATACATCGCTGACGAACTCCGCCTTGATCTTGGCGAGTTCGCCGATCTTCGTCGCCATCTTTGGCGCGCTGTTCAAGATCGAGCGGTTGACTGCGTTGGCGTGGTTCGGCATTGTGCTGTCATTTGTTGGCATTGCAATCGTTATTTTCGGCAATGCGCCTGCCGATCAAGTGACCGATCAGCCAGGCAAGAACATTATGCTGGGCGATGTCCTATCGCTCGGGGCGGCGATTGCCTGGGGCGCGTACACGATCTTGGTCGCGCCCGTGGTGAAGCATCATTCACCGATCCGGGTGTCGGCTGTGTCGATCGCGTTTGGCACGATTCCACTGGTGCTGCTCGCGACACCAACTTTCTTGACGCTGGATTGGTCGAAGGTCGGCTTGAATAGTTGGTTGGGTGTGCTCTATTCGGGCGGATTGGCGATCGCGGTGGGCTATGTGTTGTGGAATCGCGGTGTGCGGCACATCGGCAGTGCGCGCACGGCGGTCTACTCGAATTTGAATCCGGTGTTAGCCGCGATCATTGCCTTTTTCGTGCGCGGTGATGCGCTGACGATCTATCACTTGATCGGGGCGGTGGTGATCTTGGCCGGCATCGCGCTCACGCGGCTTGGCCGCACTCATGGGGTGGTCGAGATTGAGCCAGAACCAATCGAAGGGTAAATCTGATCCACGCAGAAAAACTCAACCACGGATGGCACGGATGTCACTGAGGGGAAAAATAAAATCTGTGTAATCCGTGTAATCAGTGGTTTATTGTCGGGGGCTAAATGAATCTTGTTGAAATTGGAACCGTCGTCCGTTTACAAATTCAGCGCAAAGGCTTGAAGGTTGGACAAAAGCCGTACCGCATATATGATCCGTCGCCAATCCTCAGCGTCGATCGATTGCGCGTCACGCCCAACGGCGCTGTGGCTTTGCTGCCGAATGACGACACCGTGATCGATATTCACCACGCCGATCATCCCGACTCGAAGAACGCTGGCGATAACAGCCTCTCGATCGGCTTTGCGTCAAACTATAAGCAGATGCGCGATCGGTTCGGTGCTCACATGTTCACCGGCTGCGCGGGTGAGAACATCTTAATCGAAACCGATCGATCGATCGGTCTTGACGATTTGTCGCGGGGCATCACGTTTCGACTTGGATCAAGTGACGATTATTTGTGGCTGGGGGAAATCAAAGTCGCGTTACCGTGCGTTGAATTCAGCCGTTATTCAAGTAAGATGCTGCAGGCCGAAAAAGACACGGCGGTGATCAAAGAGACGCTGCAATTCCTCGACGGCGGCATGCGCGGCTATTACACCCTGCCGACGAATAGCGATCGGCCGTTGGTCGTCTCCGTCGGGGATAAAGTCTATCTGCCGGAATAAGTTGGACGCTGAGACACGCATGATGAAACGTCGTTGCGAGGAGGCCGTTGGGCCGACGAAGCAATCTCCTTGACGATCAGCTGAGATTGCTTCGCTGCTTCGCGGCTCGCAATGACGGTGCGTAACATATGACCTTCTACATCGGCTCTGCAGTCTGGGCGCACAAAGCTTGGGTTGGCAACTTCTTTCCGAAAGGGACGAAGGATTTTCTGCGCGAATACTCGCGTCGCTTGACGACCGTCGAGGGCAACACCACTTTCTATGCCACACCTTCGATCGAGACGGTTGAGCAGTGGCGAGAAGCCACTCCGCCGTACTTTCGATTCTGTCCCAAACTCCCGCGATCGATCAGCCACGCTGGGCAGTTGATGCCGCATCTCAATGAGGCGAAAAAGTTTATCGAACTCATGCAGCAGCTGGGCACTCGGCTCGGTCCATTGTTTCTGCAACTTCCGCCGCGCTATTCCCCGAAATTGATCAACGACCTCAAGAAATTTGTGGTTGCCTGGCCGCGCGATGTGAAACTCGCCGTCGAGGTGCGCCATCTCGATTGGTTCAGCGAGCCGCATCACACTGAATTAGTTTCGATCTTGCGCGAACACAATGCGGCGCGTGTCTTGATCGATACGCGGCCAATCCGTGATATGCCGGAAGCAGAAGTCGATGATCAACAAGTGCAGGTGCGCATCGAACAAGCGCAGGAACGCAAGCCAAATGTGCCGTTGATTCCTGAACTCACGGCCTCGTTTGCGTTTGTGCGCTACATCGGACATCCGCAGATCGATTTGAATGCAACTTTATTGGATGAGTGGGCCGATCGATTAGCGGGTTGGCTCAAAGAGGGCGCGGATATCTTCGCATTCTGTCACTGTCCCGACGAAACCCAATCGCCGTTAATATGCCGCGAATTGCATCGACGCGTGGCCGCGCGGATCAAGATCGATCCGCTGCCGTGGGATACTGTCGGACAAGATGGCATCTTGTCCTATGAGCAAGGTTCGTTGTTTTGATTTTTAGTGCTCGAACTTTTCGGCGTAATCCGCAATCGCCGCCTGAACAACTTTCAAGGCATGCGATCGACCGTACACGCGCTCGATGTGCGCCTTGGCCGGTTGGCCGGGCACTAACTTGTACGTCACAAAATAGTGTTGCAGCCGCTCGACCAAAATGGGCGGCAGCTGCTTAACCTCGCGGACGTCACCCCAGATAAAATCATTCTCCAGCACGGCGATGATCTTGTCGTCCGCTTCGCCGCCATCGATCATCTGCAAGCCGCCAACCACCCGTGCCCGCACGATAATTTCGCCGCGTGTGATCTCGCGCTCGCTGAGCACGCAGATGTCCAACGGATCGCCGTCGCCGTTCGTCGAGTGCGGTGATAGTTTTTGAGTGCGCGCGCCGCAGTACGTGCGTGGCACGAAGCCGTACAACGCGGGCGGCTGCGATGAACTGCGCTGCGGTCGATCGACGTGCAGGTAGCCGGAGACTTTATCCACTTCGTACTTCACCAGATCGAACGGCGTCATTTCAATATAGACATTCAAAACTTCCGGCGGATTCGGTCCGATCTCCAGACCGTGCCACGGATGCGGTCGAAAGTGACTGACCGGAATTTGTTTGGTTTGAAGCATTTTAGTTTTGCGCGCTGGGCGTTTTCGTGTGCTCATATTGTTTCCTCTTGATTGTTCAACTTCTAATTGCTTTAGCGTATAATTCTGATCGAAATATCGTATAGTCGGTGATTGCGAACCGACAGTGCATCCTTGATACTTTTCCGCCAGTGCATCGTTGAGGTCAATATTGTTGGAACCGCCAGTGCATCCTTGACTCTTTTGGCGGACTAGAATGATCTTCCCGATTGACTCATGTTCTCTTTGAAGACTGTTCCCGGTATAGTTCCTCTGTGTGGCAATCGCCCAAGATTTTCCTACGGAGGCAACTATGAACAACGAATTTGCCGATCGCCAGCAGGCGATCAAATTGCGTCTGGCGGGTCACACGGTCGA
>JBGQGR010000096.1:0-8354 GCA_041497495.1 Anaerolineae bacterium
CGTCGAGCGGCTCAATGACGGCGGCTTCACTGATCCGCCGCCGGAAGTTGCGCTTGTCCAACGGTTCATTGAGGATGATCTCGTAGGCGCGCTGCAATTCACTCAATGTAAATGTTTCCGGCAACAATCGAAAACCGACGGAGGAGTATTCAATCTTGTAGCGCAAACGCGTGAGCGCATATTCCAAAATTTGATCATGATCGAAGGCCAACGGCGGCAATTCGGTGACGGGCCACCAGCCCGCCTCGCGCGCATCAGTACCCGCGTGGACGGCTAACGGCACAGACACTAATGCGATGTAGGCTACACTGATCACCCGGCCGCGCGGATCGCGTTTGGGTTCGCCAAAGGTATACAACTGTTCCAGGTAAACGTCTTTAACGCCGGTCTCTTCTTTTAATTCGCGCCGGGCTGCATTTTCCAGCGATTCAGTCGCTTGCACAAAACCGCCGGGGATCGCCCAGCGGCCGCGATACGGGGCAGCATCGCGCTTGATCAACAACACTTGCAATTGATTCTTTTGCAAAGTCATCATGACGACATCGACAGTAATAGAGGGATGATCGGGCAGGCGCGGCATGGTAGAACCTTTCGTTGGTGTTGTCTGTACACCAATGTACTGCCGACCGCTCAGCTTGTCAAGCTTTCTATTGAAGCGAGCAGTTAGCCTAACGGCCGATTTCCAATTTTCATCTTCCGCATCTATAATATTCATCATACTCAGGGAGGTGACATGCAACCATCCACTTTTGTCATCGTCAATCCGGCATCTGGTTCGGGCAAGACCGGTATGCGCTGGTCCGGTTGGGAAGCACATTTCCGCACTGAAGGCAGCACGTTTGATGTGGGCTTTACTGCTGAACCGGGACATGCGTCACGCCTCGCGCACGAGGCCGCACTCAAAGGTTATACGAAGATCATTTCAGTTGGCGGAGACGGCACATTCAATGAAGTGCTCAATGGTTTGATCGAAAATGATCGAGCCGTGGCCGATGTGCAATTGGGCGTGCTGCCCGTCGGCACAGGATCGGACTTTGCTCGATCGCTACGCTTACCTAAAGATCCGCGCAAAGCCTGGCAGCATCTTATGAGCGGCAAGGTATCGCCGCTGGATGTGGGCCGCATTGATACGCGTCGCGGCGACAAAATGATCACGCATTACTTTGCGAATGTGGCCGGCCTCGGGTTCGATGGCGAAGTTTCCGATCGCGTCAATCGATCTGGCCGCAAAAGCGGCGGAACAATTCCATATCTATCGACGATGCTGGCCTCACTGGCAAAGTATAAGAACAAATCAGTTAAAGTCACGATCGATGATCGAACGATCGAAGGCCGGATGAATTCAGTAGTGGTGTGCAACGCCAAATATTTCGGCGGTGGTATGTACATCGGTCCGCATGCCGACTGGGGCGACGGCCAGTTTGACGTGGTGATTCTGGGCGACTTCAGCAAATTGGAAGTGTTAGCCAACTTGCCGCGCCTGTATCGCGGGACACATCTACTGCATTCCAAAGTGACTTTCCTGCGCGGTCGATCCGTCAGCGTGGAAACCAAAGATGTAATGTACTTGCAAGCCGAAGGGGAGTTAATCGGCGAAGCACCGACCACCTTCAAGATACTGCCGAATGCATTGAAGGTACTCAGCTGATCACGTCAATGCTGTTTATTAACCACAGGCAGGTAAACTCGCCGGCACGGGAACGGTAAATCGATTCGCTCATAAATGCCGATATCGAAGCGACAGTCCTGATAATCAGCGCGGCTGAACGGCCGTGGGTTGCCGGCATAATCGAAGGCCGGCGCGCCCGGATAGTAAACGCCAGCATTGATCGCCGGCGATCCGTTCTTTAAATGATAATCCCCCGCCTTCACATCCACGAACAGCGGATCGGTATTGAGATCGCCAGCCGCAGCTGACAGGTTGGATGAGAGGCTGCCTGAGATCGATACGTAATTCGACAAGACATTATGAAACACTAAGTTGTAGCCGCGGAGCGGATTGGCGCCCACTTCCACTTCCAAACCGTAGCTGTTGGACATGATCATGTTATTGAAAACATACATCACCCCGGCTTGATCAGTCAACCGCATAGCACCGTAGATGCCCTGTGTGTAAAGAATTAAATTATTCGCAATCACCCCTGGGCCAGTTCCGTAGAGGTGAATCCCACCCCCGTGATTATGCAGGAGTATATTGTTCGTCACTTGATACTGATCAATCGCATAGATACCCAGTACGCCATTATCAGAGGTGTTGCTATATAAGCGATTCGAATCGATCACGGGGAGACCGCCAAACGATTGCACCAATAAACCGCCGCCATTCGACAGCGTAGATTCCGTGATTGACTTATTGTACTGCAGCAAGTTCCTTTGAATTATGGGCGAGGCCGGCAGGAAATCGTTCACCAAGATTCCGGCACCATTCCCATAGGCTGTGTTGAACTGAATCGTATTCGAATAGATATACGGCGAGCCATTCTGGGCGTAAATACCTGCCCCGCCGACGGTGTCCGGCAAATTCGCTGTTAGGACATTCCCGGCGATCACATTATTTGAAATAATCACATCTGCCCCGAGGATGCCGATACCGCCACCTCGAGAGCCTTCAACATCGGAGGAATTGCTGATTATCCAGTTGTTTTGCAGCGTGGCCTGTGCCAGATTGATATAAATCCCGGAGCCCACACCGCTATCCACGGATGAATTAGCGGCAGTGCCATGCTGGATTGTAAAACCATCGACGAGGGGTGTGATGGGAGTAGTGGCGGTAATGATTAAGGCCCGATCGGTGTTCGAACCATCCAGAATGCTCGCGCCAAGTGTGCGGACCGTCAAAGTCGGCGGATTGGTCCAGCCGCCGATCAGCGATATGGATTCAGCAATCACGATGTGTTCGGTATACGTGCCTACTGCCACCTTGATCACATCGTTAGGGCTGGCCGCATTGATGGCCGACTGAATCGTGGTATGCGTGCAGCCGCTAGCGCAGACAGTGAACGTAGTAAAAGTAACACTGGCGCGCGCCGGATGAATCAGCAACGCCAAGAGCGCCAACCACAGGCCCACAATGAACCCGGACTGTATCACTCGTGCAGCGGCTTGCCTGCGCAAAGAAATTTTCATGCTGCTTCCTCATACTACAGAACTAATGATAGAGTAACATCACTCAACGGTCTCTGTCAAGTATACCCTGCTCTTAGTGCGAACTCCGGCGCGGGATCAAACGCGGAACCTGCTTTTGATATTGTCGGTAAGCATCACCGAATTCGTGCACGAGTTTGCGCTCTTCGAAGATCGATCCGATGTAAAAGTAAAGTGTGAGACCCACAATCAACGTCAGGTGATGGATCGTCATGGGCGAGGCGAGATACAGGAAGATCAACGATGTGGTGTACAGTGGATGCCGAACATAGCGATGCAGACCGTTTGTGACCAGATGCGCTGTGGAGGTCGATTCAAGCGCAAATCGATTAGCCCTGAAAAGTTGGCGCAGCCCGGCAAAAAAGAAAAAGTCTAATTGGTAAACAGCATACACGACGCCTAAACCCGCCATCGCTTGAACGATCAAAACGAGGATGTTCAAAGGTTCGGGAAAGCGATACAACTCTCGATCAGGCAGCATGAACGTCAAATAGAGTGCGGGCGCAATCGACAACACGGCCATGATATTGAAAGCAAGGCGATAGATCGAGGTCGCCAACGCATGGCCGATTGCTCGTTGCGCAATCAGCTTAGACCGATAGGCTGCCAACACGCTGTGGAAGATACCAAATAGCGCAACCGAGATTAAGATCAGAATGACATCTTTCATGCCCGCGATTGTATCATAAACCTGGAGACGTTTCAGCAGAGCGTCCCGAAAAAGAAGACGCCCCAGCGGGGCGTCTCTATGTTTCTATTTCTTGTCTTTGCCGTCTTTGTCGATTGTCTTCGGCAAAGGCGAACCAAAGAGTGCCGCTTCAATCCTACGCAATACACGCACGACACGATTGCGAATCGCCGCGCCGAGATAAATGATACGGTCGATCGATCGCTCAATCGCATTCGGCTCGTGGATCGGTTCCGTGCCGGTCCACTGCACCGTCACCGCTGCCCAAGTCAAGCCAGCGCCAAAGCCGACCATCACAATTTTATCGCCCGGCTTGAGGCGGCCATCTTCGACGGCCTCACAGATCGCAATCGGGATGCTGGCACTGGAAGTGTTGCCATACCGATCGAGATTCACGAAGATCCGATCTTCTTTCACTGCCAGACTGCGCGCCGCCGCTTGAATGATCCGCAAGTTGGCTTGATGCGGAATGAACAGATCGATATCGTCCAGCGTCAGTCCAGCCTTTTTAACTACTTCGCGCGTCGCCCGATCGATCACACGGGTCGCGAAGCGAAACACTTCGCGGCCGTTCATCTGAATGAAATGCTGACCCTGCTGAACGGTCTCGGCCGTCGCGGGCAAATGACTGCCGCCAGCCGGAATGATCAACAAGTCGCCGCCCGAGCCATCCGATCGCGTTAAGGACGATAACAGGCCGCCTTTGCTGTCTGAAGCCTTGAGAACCATCGCGCCCGCGCCGTCGCCGAACAACACGCACGTCGTTCGATCTTTCCAGTTCATGATGCGGCTCAATGTTTCAGAGCCGATCACGAGGATGACTTGATGACCACCGCCTTGAATGATCTGTGCGGCCATCGCCAAGCCATACATGAACCCGGAGCAGCCCGCGGATAGATCGAATGCGCCGGCTTTCGTGGCGCCCAACGCATCTTGAATGAGAGAGGCCGTCGAAGGAAAATAATGTTCCGGCGTTGCCGTCGCGCAAATGATCAGATCGATCTCGGCAGGGCGGACACCGGCCATCTCGATAGCGTCTTTAGCGGCCGCCAACCCCATGGTAGCCGATGAATCTTTCGGGCCGGCGATGCGCCGTTCACGGATACCCGTGCGCGTGACGATCCATTCGTCGGATGTGTCGACAATCTTGGAAAGATCGTTGTTCGTTAGAATCTTGGGCGGAACATATTTGCCCCAGCCCACAATGTGCGCGTACGTCATTGAAACCTTCTTTCAAACAGTGACGTGACACGCGATCTCTGATCAAGTGACCGCGTGTCACTTCAAGAGCCTGGCTCAGTTTTGATAGCGACTAAGTATCACGACGGCGTTGTGACCGCCGAAGCCAAACGAGTTGGACATGACTGTATTGACTTGTTTACGCCGGGCCGTATTGGGCGTGTAATCCAGATCGCAATTGGGATCAGGCGTCTCGTAGTTGATAGTCGGTGGAATGATGCCGTCGGTGATCACTTTCGTAGCAATGACCCCTTCGACCGCGCCAGCTGCGCCCAGCAAATGCCCGGTCATTGATTTGGTTGAACTGATCGGCACATCATACGCCGCTTCGCCAAACACACGCTTGATCGCAGCTGTTTCGCCTTTATCATTGAGCGGGGTGCTCGTGCCGTGCGCATTGATGTAATCGATCTGATTCGGCCTCAAACCGGCTTGTGCCAGCGCCATATTCATCGCTTGAGCTGCGCCCGCACCCGATTCTTCCGGCGCCGTAATGTGATAAGCATCGGCGCTTGATCCATAGCCGATTACTTCCGCGTAAATCTTTGCGCCGCGCGCTTTTGCATGTTCCAATTCTTCAAGAATCAACACGCCAGAACCTTCGCCGCACACAAAACCGTCTCGATTTTTATCGAATGGTCGGCTGGCTTTTTCGGGCGCGTCATTACGCGTGGAGATCGCCGTCATGTTGTTGAAGCCCGCTATCGCGATCGGAATGATCGCCGCTTCGGCGCTGCCCGTCACGACTGCGTCGGCGATACCGCGTCGAATCCATTCGGCCGCTTCGCCGATCGCGTGACTGCCGGTGGCGCACGCCGACACCGGACACAAGTTCGGGCCCTTCAAACCAAATTGAATTGCGATCTGTCCTGATGCCGTGTCCGGTAACATCATCGGCACCAAGAAGGGACTGACGCGATCTGGCCCTTTCGCATTCATCTCTTCCACTTGACTGATGATCGTGCTGATGCCGCCAATGCCCGTGCCCATCATCACACCCAAACGCGGCGCATTTTCTGGCGTAACCGTGAGCTTGGAATCTTCGATCGCTTCTCTGGCACATGCCACCGCAAACTGCGTGAAGCGATCCATGCGGCGCGCATCCTTCTTGCCCAAGATCGCGGCCGGATCGAAATCCTTGACTTCGCACGCAAACTTCGTTTTGAAGCGGGTGGTATCAAATAAAGTAATCGGCGCGGCGCCGGATTTGCCTGCGATCAAATTCGCCCACATCGTGGGCACATCATTGCCGACCGGCGTCAGTGCGCCCAGGCCAGTAATCACGACACGTCGATTAGTCATCGATCCTCCCTATATCCTCAATGTAACACGGTTGGCGCGCAAAAGATACGCGCGGCGATCAGCGGTAAGTGCGCGTCATTATACCTCAAAATAATCAACGATTATGACGATGGCTTGATTTGATGAGTCGTGATACGATGCGTTTATCTTTGAACAGGAGATCGATTTATGATGCAGGACATTGCTAATTTTCTGATCTCGATCCATAGCTTTATCCGATGGTTCATTCTCTCTTTAGCGGTTGTTGGTGCAGCCCGATCGTTTGTGAGTTTGCTAACACGCGAGGCCAAGTTCGTGCGTTTGGATATCGGCTTAAGCAATGCATACAGCGGCATACTCGATCTACAAGGTTTCTTCGGCGTGCTGCTCGTGATCGCCGCGCTGGTTCTGCAACAAGCTGTGCCGTGGTTGCATGCGATCGTGATGTTTCCGGCCATCATCGTCGGACATCTCAATCGACGCGTCCGTGATCGGCCCGATCGAGTCCGGCATCAAGTGCAGCTGGGCATCTACATCGGCACATTGATCTTGGTTGCGATCGGCCTGGCAATCATCAACCAACTCATGATCCCATAAACTCTTCACACGTGTTACTCGACATGTCACCCGCCATCGCCTTCTTCGACATGGACTACACTATTCTCGATGCCAGCTCGAGTCTGCTGTATGTCAAATATCTGCGTCAACGCGGACAACTTAAACGCCACCAATTGTTACGCGTCGGCTGGTGGGCTATTCTGTATAAGCTTTCGGCGATGGACCTGGTTGCGATCATGCCCAAAATTCTGAGCTACGCTAATACGATTAATGCCAGTGAAACGTTCGAACAATCGCAGGTGTGGTTTAAGGAAATGGTTGCGGCCCACATCGCGCCAAAAGCCGTCCAACAAATTCGGGAGCATCAACACAACGGGCAGCGCGTTGCGATCATTTCGGCCTCTTCGCAATTTGCCGTGCAGCCGGTGGCCCAAGCGCTCGGCCTCGATTTCTTGTGCACGCAGCTGGAAGTCAAAGACGATCAACTTACCGGCCATGTCGTCGAGCCGGTTTGTTTTGGATCGGGCAAAATATTTTGGGCGAAGCAGTATGCGGAACAGCATGCCGCACGGTTGAGTGAGTGCTATCTCTATACGGACAGCTATACCGATCGACCGTTGCTGGAGAGCGTCGGTCAGCCCATCGCCGTCAATCCTGATCCGCGCTTAAAGCGATTGGCCCGCCGCCGCCATTGGCCCATCATCAATTTTTACTAGACCTCCCGAAGGTTGAATTGCATCCCGATCGGAATTTTCATCAAACCCTCGGGAGGTTGAGCGTCGTGATATAATCGCCGTTTGGAGAGCAAATGATCCTCATCACAGGCGCGACCGGCTTCATCGGCCAACATCTTAGCGCGTCGCTTGCCAGCCAACAATATCCCATCTGCGCGTTGATTCATCCGTCGCAGCGTGAGCGCCGTTTTACGCCGGGCATATCGATGCAGCTGGTGAGCGGCGATGTCACCGATTCGGCCGTGCTGCGTCTCGCTATGCATCACGTCGATACCGTAATCCATCTGGCTGGGATTGATACGGAGACAGCCGACCGATCTTTCGACACGATCAACGTCGGAGGTACCCGCAACGTGATCGACGCGATGCGCGAAGCCGGGGTCATCCAATTGATCTCCCTCAGCCCGATCGGTGCAGATCCACATTCCGCATATCCGTACTTGCGCAGCAAAGGTCTCGCCGCAGAATTGATCACGCAAAGCGGCCTTGATTACACTTTGATTCGATCGTCCGCTGTCTACGGTTCCGGCGATGATTGGACTGAAGCCATTGGGCTGGCGCTGCGCCGCTTACCTTTCATCTTCCCGATGGCTGGCGATGGCCGCAGCCGCTTGCAACCTATTTCGATCTCCGATTTGATTACGTGCCTGAACACTTGTCTCACTGACCCGCAAACTATCAAGCAAATGTACACCATTGGCGGGCCGCAG
>JBGQGR010000097.1:0-8354 GCA_041497495.1 Anaerolineae bacterium
GGCTCAAGCCTATCGCGGCACGCCCACACCTAAGACGTCAGCCGACGATCTCGCTCGCGCTTTACTCGCCGCGCTGCAATTCCGTCAAGGTTATCAACTCTTCAACCTCAGCGGCGATTACGATCAACCGATCATCAATCTGCGCAAAGCCAAACACTTGTTGCACTGGGCGCCGCTCGCCCGCCCGATCAAGGTTCGGCGCGAAAAGATTTCCCGGCGTGTAATCAAACGCTCGCTGCGGCGCTGGCTGGCTAAGTTCGGCTACGCCGTCGGCCTGCGCTGATTTTCGCGTTTGCGCGGCACTCTCGATCTAGGATATAATCGCGTTGTGAACACATCGACCTCCATACTCACACTCAGTGGCTGGAGTCCCGCAACGTTATGAAAAAAATTTTGATCGTGGACGATGACGCCGATCTGTTCAAAATGCTGGGTCCATTTTTGCGCGAGGCAGGCTATTCCATCTTCACGGCCACGACGGCGCTGGAGGGTCTGCGTGCGCTATTCGAGAATCGACCCGATCTCATTTTGCTGGACATTATGCTGCCCGGCATGGATGGCTGGGATATGGCGAGTCGCGTACGCGAGCTGTCTGATTTGCCGATTATCGTTTTGTCGGCCAAAGGACTCGAAGTCGATAAGCTGCGCGGCTTCAACTTGGGCATTGACGACTACGTCACCAAACCGTTCAGCCTGCTGGAATTAGCCGCGCGCATTGACGCCGTACTGCATCGCGCCAGCAAAGCATTGCAAGCCAGCTCCAAACAGCAATTTGCTTTCGGCGATTTATTGATCGATTTCAATCGGCGGCAGGTGCTGCGCGGCGATCAGCCGATCGATCTGACGCCGACCGAGTTTCGGCTGCTGCAGTGTTTGGCCGAGAACCCGAACACGGCCATCACCGAAGCGCGGCTGCGCGAAACCGTCTGGGGCGATACAGAGAGCAAGGACAGCGGTTATGTGCGGCGGTATGTTTGGTTCCTGCGCCAGAAATTGGAACTAGACCCGCGACATCCGCGCTATATCAAAACCGTGCGCAACTTCGGCTATCGATTGGAAGCGCCTTAACACAAAACTCCGGCAAGTCGATCGACTGTGCCGGAGTTTTTTTGATGTTGATCACAGCCGTCCGCTGAGCAGCTCCGCCCGATCGGCCTTAGCGGGCTCCGCGTTTTTTCGCCATCACTTCAAACGCCGGGTGTACACAATCAAACTATCGCCGGGATGATAGAAGTCGGCCAACTCCATCGACTTTTCATAGCCGCTGCGTTCGTATAATCGACGCGCGGGCGCATACGGCTGCGTGCTGGAAGTCTCGATGATCAGCCAAGTGCCGCTGCGCAGCCGAACTTCTTGTTCAAAGCGCTGCATCAATGCGACGCCGGCGCCTTTGCCCTGCGCCTCGGGCGAGACACAGATCCAATAGAGATCATACGCGCCGTCCGATAGTTCGCGCGGCCCCCAACACAAATAGCCCAACACGCGATCGTGTTCGCGATAACTCAAAAAATAATAGCCGCTCTCGATCGGGCTGTCGTAATAATCCGCTAACAGCTCGCGCACGGTTTCCACTTCGGTATCATTAAAAGCCCCGACGTCAGCCGTTATTTTCAGAATAGCCTCGGCTTCGTCGGGGCGGGTGGCTGCGATGTCGGCAGCTGCCTCAAGCATGTCTGTCGCGCCTCCACCAGGCCCAATCGGCGATCTGTTTGGTCATCGCCGGATAATCGTAACCGGCGACACGCGCCGCATTGGAAAAGCCGGCATCCGGCGCCAGGCACGGATTGGCATTCACTTCCAAAACGTAGGGCACGCCGTCGCGCAGACGCATATCGACGCGGGCGTAATCGCGGCAGCCCAGCGCGTGATAGGCGCGATAAGCCACATGCCGAATGCGATGAGCCACCGGCGCAGCGACAACGGTCGGGCACATGACGGGCATGGTCTGGTATTCTTTTGATTCGGGATTCCACTTCGCATCGTAATGCAGGAACCGTTGATATGGATCAGCCCATTGATCGTAATTCAATTCGGCAATCGGCAGAACGTGGGTATGACCGTTGCCCCACACGCCGACGTTGAATTCGCGTCCGATGATATACTCTTCGACGATAGCTGGTTGTCGATAGACATCCAGCACATACTGCACTTGCTCGCGCAGTTTCTTGTTATTGAACACGACCGATTCGCGCGTGATGCCCATGCTGGCATCTTCGGCCACCGGTTTGACAATGGCCGGCAGCGGCACACCGTTGTGCTGTTTATCGTGACTGAAGAGATCGTGCGGCGCGGTGGGAATCGCGTGGTGCTCTAAGATCCGTTTGGTGCGCGATTTATTTAATGAAGCATGCAGCGTGGCCGGTGAGGCGCCCGTATACTGGATCCCCAATTGATCCATGCGCACGGCCAGCTTGTGATCGTCCATGGCGACGCCGTTGAGGTGTTCGCATAAATTGAAAATGAGCAGATCGTCAACATCGAATTCTTCGGCCAACAGATCGATGTCGGCCATGGTATAGACCACGTATGTATCTGCGTTGTAACCCACTTCGCGCAAATTCTTGGCCAGCGCTTTGGCCGTATCGACCGTTTCCAGATCAGTTTCAATATCGCGCGCTTCGCCTCGTTCCAAAGTCTCAACCGCGCTGTAAGCCACCAACACGGTGCCCGGTCGAGCTTCACGCTCAATGCCGCTGCGTGTTCGGATGATGCGCGGCAGAGCGTAACTTTTTACTCTCGGCATGATTTCTCCTATTGCCTTATTCGATTGTGATCGATCGGGCAGGCAGCCTTAACCCGATCGGTTTTCTGCGCCAAACAGTGCGTCACTTCGAGCGCACCGACACGTACTCTTTTTCTTTCAACGTCTCGCGATCGATCTGCAAACCCAGGCGCTTCATGGCGGCCTCAAAGACGCTGTACACCAGATCGGCGTGCGTCCGCTGTTCAGCCAGGGCCATCATCGTCAGATCGCTGATCGGCGTGATGCCCGGCAGCGAATTGATTTCCAGAATATACGGCTGGTTGTGATCATGTTCGTCCAAACGAAAATCGACACGCGCGAAATCCAATGTGTTGGTCACCCGCATGACTTCAATCGCCAGGCGGCGCAGTTCGTTGGCTAACGGTTCGTCTAACAGCGCGGGACAATGATAGTGATACGCATCTACCAGATCGACTTTCAATTCATAGCCATACACCGGCACGCCAGTCTCTTCGAAAAGAGATTTATCCACTTCCAAGATCGGGAAGATGTGCAGATTGTTTCCATTGCCGACGATGCCCACGGTCAGATCGCGCCCTTCGATGTAACGCTCGACCAACACCGGCTCGTGATACGCTTCGAGTAACTCGGTCACGCGCGCGCGCAGTTCGAATTCGTTATGCACGATCGATTTTCCGGCGATGCCGATGCCGGTGCCTTCACTGTTCGGTTTGGCGAACAACGGGTAGTGCAAGCGTGAATCGATGGGGTCGTTCGTGGTTTCAAACAATTGAAACGCGGGCGTGGGCAGGCCGTAATAATGCAGCACGCGCTTGGTCATGGCCTTGTCCAGTGTTAAAGCCAGTGTGGAAACTTTCGATCCGCTGTAAGGATAACCTAACATCTCCAGCAGCGCAGGCACTTGTGCTTCGCGCGCGTCGCCGCGAAAACCTTCACACACGTTGAAACACACATCTATCGCCAGATCCTTCAACCGCTGCGCCAAATAGGCGTCGCCTTCCATTGGAAAGACTTGATGGCCGTGCGCTTCGATGGCCGCCTTGTATGCTTCAACATTGTGCGGATGATCGAGTTCATACAACGCGTCGTGCGGCTCGTTCGAGTGCAGGTGCGGCGCGTTCTCTTCCAAGTTGGTTAATAAAGCTACACGCATGAGTTCGCCCCCTGGCTCGCCACCTCCGCCCTCTCAGTTTTGCGCCAGAGAGGGCGAAAATTTAAACTCGAAGGGTCTTCAGTTTCCACAGCTTACACTCCTAAAGTTTTTGTTTCCGTCATTGCGCGGAGTCCCTTGGACGACGAAGCAATCTCATTTGATCGTCGAGGAGATTGCTTCGCCTCTTGCCCATTCCCTGAGCGCACAGTGCTCAGGTGGGCCGCTAGGCGCGAGGCTTGCAATGACGTGTGATACTTAATGCGCTTCGTGATTATCTTTCTCGATCAATTTCACATTTTCGTTTTCGAGCAGAGGCCGATCGGGCGTACCGATGCCCAACGGCTGCCACTTGCTTTGATCGGCATTCAAGCGATGCTGCTGCGCGCCGCGCAGATGCGTCTCACCAAAACCCTGCGGCTCAATCGTCATGCGCTGCCCTTCTAACAGGCCGAGCACGCCGTCTTGTCCCGCTTCGATCCGTTTGCGTGCCCGGCGATCGAGCGGATCGATCTCATGCGGGTTGTAATCGAGCGGCTCGGTATAGGTCGTGATGAAGCCTTCGTAATTGCGCAGGACCACTTTGCCCGGCGCTTGCGAGATCACATAGTTCGGCATCACCGGAATCTTGCCGCCGCCGCCCGGCGCATCGACACAGTACGTGGGCACGGCGTAACCGCTGGTGTGGCCGCGCAAGCCTTCGATGATCTCGATGCCCTTTGAGACCGTGGTGCGGAAGTGGCCGCCGCCTTCGATCAAATCCATTTGATACAAGTAATAGGGCCGCACGCGCATCTTGACCAATTCATGTACAAGTTGACGTTGAATGTTGACGGAGTCATTGACGCCAGCCAACAACACACTTTGATTGCCCAGCGGGATGCCCGCGCGTGACATTCGATCGCACGCCTCACGCAGTTCGGGTGTAATCTCGTTGGGATGATTGACATGAATGTTCAGCCACAACGGATGATATTTCTGCAGCATGTCGCACAAGTCTTGATCGACGCGCATCGGCAGGAAAACCGGCACGCGGCTGCCAATGCGAACGATCTCAATATGCGGGATGGCGCGCAAGCGACCGAGTAATTCGTCCAACAGTTTCGGCGCGATCGTCAATGGATCGCCGCCGGATAACAACACGTCGCGCACTTGCGGCGTGCGCTGCAAATATTCGATCGCCGCATCCCACTCTTTGCGATTGAACGTCGCCGATGGATCGCCGACGATGCGGCTGCGCGTGCAGTAACGGCAGTACGAAGCGCACTGCGTCGTGACGAGGAACAGCACTCGATCGGGATAACGATGCACTAGACCGGGCACCGGGCTGTGTCGATCTTCAGCCAGCGAATCTTCCATCATCGATTCAAATTTATCCAACTCGCGCGCCGTCGGAATGACCTGCTTGCGAACTGGATCATGCGGATCGTTGGGATCGATCAGACTGATAAAATACGGAGTAATGTCGACGCGGAACAAACCTTTGGTGCTGAGGGCAATCTTTTCACTGTCAGTCAGGTGAATAATTTCGTCCAACTCGTCGACGCTGTTGAGCCGGTTCGACATCTGCCAGCGCCAGTCATTCCACTTGGCATCGGGCACGTCAAACCATTTGGGCGCGCAGGTGCGCGCCGGTTTAGGTTTGGCGCTATCAGGTTGGTCAGTCATATTTCTTAAAGCCTCACTCCCCAGCTGTGCTTCACTCTTCTATGCCTCATTCTACATCACTTCCTTATACTATTTGGTGAAAAGATGGTGAAAAGTAACAAAGTGAAATTTTAGTGAAATAGCATTCCGGTTTCCCCCAATCAGACCCATGCAACAAAAATGCCGCCGGTTTTTCCGGCGGCACGCAGATTAATCACTGCTGAGAATTTTATGAATGCGCTTCAGGCGCGTCCAGCATGTAACCGTGTCCGCGCACCGATTTAAGATATTCACCCTGGGCGGTCAAGCCCAGCTTACGGCGCAGCAGCCGGATATGCGCTTTGAGCAGATCCTGCGCCTCGCTTTGACTGCCATCATAGCCCCACACCTCACGCAGCAGCTGTTGATAGCCGACGACTTTACCGGCATGCTGAGCCAAAACAAATAGCAGCTGATATTGAACCGGCGGCAGAGACACCCAGCGCAGCTTCTTTATTCTTGCCCGCCGCCGGTGCGGATCGATCACCATCTCGCCGATGCGGATGCGCCGATCATTCGGACGCTTGGGACGGATCAGCGACAGCGCCGCGGCGATCCGCTTCCGATCGGCTACAGTGGGTCGTTGAGGTGAGGATTTGATCGGCACCATCACCGGCCAGTGACCGGTATCGCGCAGAATGTTGAGGAGTGCGCGCGGCTGATGTTCGAGCAGGACCCGATCGACAATCAACAATTCCAACTGGCGCTGCTCTTCAACCAACAAACGCGTGGCCATCGCCAGATCATTGGCGACCAAACACATCACCCGTTCCGCGGCCAACGCCTGCGCCCAGCGTGCCGCTGCGCGATCCGGCGCAATGACCATGACATGCGGACGTCTTCGCTTTGGGGCAGCAGCTACATCGACCATATGTTTCCTCAACGGCAGTATACATCGAATCCACCATCAATCAACTTTGAGCGCCTCCTTGATTAAGGTACAATCTCTTCGCATTGTTTACAAAGTCCCCGAAGCGTAAGCGGAGTGGGATTGCTAATTGTTCATCGATCATTGTCATCATGCCGACACCTATTCAACACCTCGCCATTGCCGATAAATTATTGCACGACAGCACGCTGCCCGGATCGATCCGCGATCGCTTGATTGATCAACGCGACGCGTTTCTCTTTGGCAACACCGCACCGGATGTGCAGACCGTTTCCGGTCAACTGCGTGAAGCGACGCATTTCTTCGATATTCCACTTCGATCGAATCAGCCGCCGCATCTTAAAATGTTTGAACTCTATCCGGCTCTAGCTCACGCCCGATCGCTTCCGCCAGCCCAGGCGGCCTTCGTCGCCGGATATATCTGTCATCTGTTGTTAGATGTACTGTGGATTCGTGATATTTATCAACCCGGCTTTGGCCCAAGCGCCCAATGGGCAACCACGCACGAGCGATCGATCTATCACAACACCCTGCGCGCGTGGTGCGATCAAAATGATCAGCGCCGGCTTGACGGCGATACCGGATCGATCTTAGCCACAGTGCAGCCTGATCGCTGGCTGCCTTTCACGCCTGATCGATACCTCGTCGATTGGCGTAATGTGCTCGTCGATCAATTCCAGCCTGGCGTCAGCATACGTACCATCGAAGTTTTCGCCGCGCGCAATAACGTTTCACCCGCAGAATTCCGGCGCGTCCTCGACTCGCCGTCCGAAATGGATGCAAACATCTTCGCTCATTCCTCGCGAGCAGACATCGAAACTTTCTATCATCGCAGTCATGACCAAATGGCGGAGTTGATCACGGAGTACATGAAAATTCAATAAGTGTAGAATGATGTCCGCTGTATAAACGACAGGAGGCTAATAATGAACACCCAACCACGTTTGGTCTATATATTCTTGATCGCAGCTCTTTTTATAGCCGCCTGCACAACCAATGTCCTAAATCCAGTACACCTTACAAGTGCACCAGAAGCGACTACATCGTCAATCGCCCCAACTCTTTCTCTAGCAACTAAAACACCCGCCGCTCCCAATACAATCATTCCACCGACGCCGACACTCAATTTTCGAACTCTTGAAATTGAGTCAGGCTATCAGAGAACTGTTTTGAAAGCATTTTGGTCTGAAGATGGTAACGTAGTTTATTATGCTTTTGCTAGCTGCGGTGGTTGCAAGCCTCTGAAATGGGCTGCCTACAACATCACGACGCATTTAACAACCACCATTTCTTCACCCATCAAATATGATCCCTCAATCTGGAAACGATTGAATGTGCCGCCCCCGATCTAAATGGCGGGTATCCCGAACTCAAAGGGTTCATGTCGCCAAGCAATAAGTACGCTATATACTCGGTTGAATATGGCGATGTCTCGTTTGGTTCAAAGGACCCGACTGCACGGAAAGAATTCTGGCTAGTTAATTCCAATAGCCAGCGAAAGCTCAAGCTACTTGAGGGTTTTCTTCTGGGCGGAATTGGTGATGTTCAATGGCTCAATAACGAAACAAAGATTGTGTTTGACTATGGATATGAGGGAGGTGTTAGACTCTATATTGCGGACCTTCAACGGTGGATCGTCACTCCACTAAATGAGGCATCAGACTTCAAAGGAGGAACTGAACAACTTTGGGATGTGTCGCCGAATGGTAAAACACTTGCAGTTATCGATTCTGGTCTTGAGCTATACCTGGTCGATTTGGAGAGTGGAAAATCAAATTTTATTGACGGGGCTGCAAGATTTCCTGCGTGATCCAAAGATGGCAAGTTGCTATTCTATTGGTGGGGGCCAACTTACAAACGTACTGAAAATCTTCGCGCTTATAATGTAGAGTCTGGAAGCATTA
>JBGQGR010000098.1:0-8353 GCA_041497495.1 Anaerolineae bacterium
AAATTGCTGCCGACCGAGGACTTGTTCGAGGTTGGGGTGGGTGACTCTGCTTGATCAGACGATGCCGAAGGTGTCGAGCCCGATCGCAGCGATTTGTAAACTGGCTGCTCTATATGGGGCCGCTCCAGCCGCACGCCCTTGTATAGGCCGACACTGAGAAAAGCGAACATGACGATCGCAATGACCATCAGTGTTATCTGCAGTTCTACAATAATGGAACTGTAGCTCAACCAGAAGACCAGCACATAGATACTGGCGACCGCCAGAATTGCGATGATCGTTATTGCTTTCGCGCTCCAGACTGGGTAGCGAGAAGTTTTGGGCGGCATGGGTTAACCTTCCCATCGTTTAGCGACGCACAAGCTGGCAGACGCACATCTGATCGAGCGCATTATAGCATAGACATTTGCAGTGATGTGCGGAATATAACGCCTTTATTCCGCACTCATCATTCCGCATTCCGAACTTACTTGTCCAACTGCGCTGCTGCCGCTTCGACAAACGCCTTGAACAACGGATGCGGCCGATTGGGCCGGCTCTTGAATTCAGGATGGAACTGTGAGCCAACCATGAACGGATGATCGGCCAGTTCGGCAATCTCGACGAGATGACCGTCGGGCGAGAGGCCGCTGAACACGACGCCATTCTTCTGCATTAAGTCTCGAAAAGAATTGTTGAACTCAAAGCGGTGGCGATGCCGTTCGTGCACTAAAGCCGAACCATACGCGCGCGCGGCTTGCGTGGCCGGCACTAACGCGCACGGATAGCTGCCCAGCCGCATCGTGCCGCCCATGTCGGCGATGCCGCGTTGATCGGGCAGCAGATCGATCACCGGATATTGCGTGGTGTGATTGAACTCGGTGCTGTTCGGCTCTTCAGTGCCGGTGATCGATCGCATCTTTTCGATGCACATCACTTGCATACCCAGGCACAGGCCGAGATAAGGCACTTTGTGCTCGCGCGCATATTTGGCCGCGATGATCTTGCCTTCGATGCCGCGATAGCCGAAGCCGCCTGGCACGACGATCCCGGCCGCTTTCTCCAATCGATCAAGCCCGCGGCCTTTTTCCAAATCTTCCGACAGAATCCAATCGATCTGCACGTCGACGTCATGCGCAACGCCGGCATGATATAAACTTTCGCGCACGCTCATGTAGGCGTCTTTCAACTCCACGTACTTGCCGACGATCGCAATCGGCAGCGGCTCTTTGTGTGCCCGCATCTCGCCAACCATGCTGCGCCAATCGGAGAGATCAGGGGCCGCCGAAGCGTTGAGATTCAATCGGTCAATAATAAAATCGCCCACGCCTGCTTCTTCGAGCAACAAGGGCACTTCATATAAAACGGAGGTAGTTACTAAGGGAATCACCGCGCGTGCCTCGACGTCGGTGAACAACGCGATCTTCTCGCGGATCGCGGGATCGACCGGGAAATCTGATCGGCACACGATCATGTCCGGGTTGATGCCGATGCCGCGCAGTTCGTGCACCGAGTGCTGCGTGGGCTTGGTTTTCAGTTCGTTCGTCGCGCCGATGTGCGGCAGCCAGGTCACGTGAATGTACAGGACATTATCGCGGCCCACATCTTTGCGCATTTGGCGGATCGCTTCGAGGAAGGGCAGGCTTTCAATATCGCCGACGGTCCCGCCGACTTCGACGATGACGACATCGGGCGAAGATGATTTGGCGGCCTGGCCGATCCGCTTTTTGATTTCGTTCGTGATATGCGGAATTACCTGGATCGTCCCGCCCAAATAATCGCCATGCCGTTCTTTGCCGATCACGTCCGCATAAATTTGGCCGGTCGTCGCGTTGCTGGCCTTCGTCAAATTCTCGTCGATGAAACGCTCGTAGTGGCCCAGATCGAGATCGGTTTCAGCGCCGTCGTCGGTGACGAAGACCTCGCCGTGTTGATAGGGACTCATGGTGCCCGGATCGACATTGATATAGGGATCGAGTTTTTGCATCGTGACGCTGACGCCCCGGCTCTTCAACACCCGACCGATCGAAGCGGCTGTTACGCCCTTGCCCACGCTCGAAACGACTCCACCTGTACAGAAAATGTATTTTGGCATGTTAATCTCCTTCGGTGTGCAGCGGCATTGCGCGAAGCATGCCGCGGCGGCTATTCATTAGTTTGTAGCGATGGTACGCTTCGCGCTATGCCATCGCCTGGCCAAAAAGAGCGGTGGGGTGAGTCACTTTGGGCGACTCACCCCACCGGCGATAATTCATATTTAATTGGGCTGCGATGCCGATCTGAGCATCGATCGCCTTCCGTTAGACCAGTTTTTCAAGGTCGCTCGCTGCGCGGCGCATATCCAACATGATCAAGCCCAACTTGGCTTGTTCGCGAGCCAGCACGGTCAACACCGCATCTTGACCGACCGACATCAGAATTACGTAACCGCTGTTGCCGTGAATGTAGACTTGGTCCAACGTGCCTCGGCCTAACTCGCTGGCAATGCGCTCACCCAGCGATAGCATGGCGGCGGACATGGCGGATACACGATCTTCCTCAACGCCCGCTGGCAGAGATGAAGCCATGATCAAGCCATCGACCGATACAACCGCTGACGCTTCGCAGTCCGGTGTGCCAGCTTGCAAATCTCGCAAGCGATCCACCATCTGCTCGGTGCGTGATTTGGGCATAGAGGAAGGTCCTTTCATCAATACCTCCAATGAGTACGCGCAAAATCATACCACAGGTCATAGGGCAAGTCAAACAAACTCATAAAAAATCTGCGCGCGCATGGTATAATCTTCCCGCGCGGCCTGAGCCGCGCCTAGATTGGATCTCCTTGTCACGCATCATTGTTTCACTCGATCTCGAAACCACCGGTCTCGATCCACAACGCGATGCGATCCTTGAGATCGGCGCGATCAAATTCCGGGATGACGAAGTACTCGATCAGTTTTCTACGCTGATCAATCCCGCCCGCTCGATCCCGCCGAAGATCACGGAAATTACCGGCCTCCGCGATGCCGACGTGGCGGATGCCCCATCGCTGTTCACCATCTTGCCCGGCCTCAAAACCTTCGTGCGCGATCTGCCGATTATCGGCCACAACATCGCGTTCGATTTGGGCTTCTTGCAAAAGCAGCATCTCTTCACCGACAATCTAGCCATCGATACTTTTGAATTAGCGGGCATTCTCATTCCGCACGCTGAACGGTATGGACTTGGCGCGTTGGCGCGTGAAGTCGGCATCGACCTGCCGGCGACCCATCGCGCGTTGGACGATGCGAAAGTCGCGCACGCGTTGTATCAAAAAATGTTTGAGCGCGCGTGCGATATTCCGCTCAAGACGCTGCAAGAGATTGTAAAGTTTGCCGATCGGTTGGCGTGGGCCCCGCAGGTTTTTTTCACCGATGCGTTAAAAGCCGCGACGCGCGGATCATTCTCCGGCGGATCGATCGCCGCGCAGTTGAAAGCCAAGGGACTTGCGCCCAAAGGCCCCGGCCCGCTGTTTACACCAACGATCGATGCGAAGCCGCTGCGACCCAAGCCTGAAGCGACACCGATCGAGACCAACGCCCTCGCCGCACTGCTTGAATCCGACGGCGCGTTTGATAAAACCTTCGATCACTTCGAGCATCGACCCCAGCAGGTCAAGATGCTGCGTGCCGTATCGGATGCATTCAATGAAGGCCAACATCTCTTAGTCGAAGCGGGCACCGGCACCGGCAAATCGATCGCGTATCTGCTGCCCGCGATCCATTGGGCGGTGCAAAACGGCGAACGCGTCGTTATCTCCACTAATACCATCAACTTGCAGGAGCAGCTGGCGACGAAAGATGTGCCTGATTTACAAAAAGTTCTGCCGTTCGAATTTCGCGCGGCGGTGATGAAAGGCCGATCGCATTATCTGTGCCCGTCGCGCTTGCAGATGATCCGCCGCAACGGTCCGACCAGCATCGAAGAGATGCGCGTGCTGGCAAAAGTTTTGTTGTGGCTGCCCACGACGATCAACGGCGACGGGGATGAATTGTTCATTCCCAATCAAGCCGAGCGCGCCGTGTGGAACCGCTTGAGCGCGGATAACGAAGTCTGCAATAACGAGCGCTGTGCCGAAACGGGCTGCTTCTTTTTTCGCGCACGGCAAGCCGCTGAATCGGCGCACGTGCTGATCGTCAATCACGCCTTATTGTTGGCTGACATCGCGGTCGAGAATCGCGCGCTGCCGGACTATCAATATCTCATCGTCGACGAAGCGCATCATCTGGAAGATGCCACGACGCAGCAGTTGAGTTTCACCAGCAGCCGCGCCGCGCTCAAACGTATGATGGAAGACATCGGTCGATCAAAGCGGAGTGAAGCCACCGGCCTCCTGCTCGAGGTGATCGGCCGCATCCGATCGTCTGTCCCGGCCGAACTGGCCGATCCCACGCAAGCCTTCGCCGAGAAGATCGCGGCAGGCATCGATGGTGTGCTGCGCTACATCGACGATCTCTTTGAGCAGCTCACGGATTTTGCGCGCGAATATTCGGAAAGCAAGAGCGACTACTCGCAGCGGCTGCGCTTGGTGATGAGCTTGCGGCATCAACCCGCGTGGGACAACATCGAGATGGCGTGGGAGAATGTCAGCGTGCAGCTATTCGCCGTGATCGATGGCTTGCAGCGTTTAGGCGCTGCGCTCAAAGACATGAGTGAATATGAGATCCCTGATTACGAGGATCTGGTCGCGCGCGTAACGGGTTACGTGCGCACGCTTACCGAAGTGCGCACTAAAACAAACGCGATCCTCACGCAGCCGACTTCGAATGAAATCTACTGGCTGGAAGTTGAACCGAATCAATCGGGCCGCGATGGCGGTCGCGGATCGTTGAGCCTGCACGCCGCGCCGCTGCATGTAGGGCCGTTGGTCGATCGGTTTTTGTGGAAAGCCAAGAAATCGATCGTGCTGACATCCGCCACGATGCGCACCGGGCGTGACTTCGCCTTCATCCGCGATCGATTAGCGGCACAGGATATGGATGAACTTTCGGTCGGCTCGCCGTTCGATTATAAAGCATCAACGTTATTGTACCTTGTGACCGATGTGCCCGAGCCGGGCGAGCCGGGTTTCCAAAAAGCGATCGATCAAGGCTTGATCACTTTAGCGAAAGCGATGGGCGGCCGCACGATGGCGTTGTTCACGTCTTATTCATCGTTGAAAGCGGCCGCGAAGGGCATTACGCACACACTGAATCAGTCCGATATTTTGGTGTACGAGCAGGGCGATGGATCGTCGCGGCGGCAGTTGCTGGATAACTTCAAGGGCGCCGATCGAGCGGTCTTGCTTGGGACCCGATCGTTTTGGGAAGGCGTCGATGTGCAGGGTGAAGCGCTGTCCTGCTTGGCGATCATTCGTCTGCCGTTCGCCGTCCCGTCCGATCCGATCTTTGCTGCGCGATCGGAAACATTCGAAGAACCATTTATGCAGTACTCCGTGCCGGATGCAATCTTGAAATTCCGTCAGGGTTTTGGCCGCTTGATTCGCTCGAAGACCGATCGGGGCGTGGTGGCCGTGTTTGATAAGCGGCTGCTCACTAAGCAGTACGGTCAGACGTTTTTGCAATCGCTGCCGCAGTGCACCGTGCGGCGTGGATCGTATACTGAACTTGCCAGCGCCGCGATCGATTGGATGAAGAAGTAGGTCGCCGATTCAACCCCATCCAGATCATCATATGTTCCCACCGTCCGTAAAGCCTGCTCGCTTCAAAATTTCACCAATGAGCTGGGCGGCAATTGCCATCGTTATCACTGTCCTGTTAGCTTATGGCGATTCCCTTCGGTTGCCTTTCTTCTACGACGATTTGCAACATCTAGTGTGGCTGCACGGCCAATCACTGGGATCGATCTTTGTCAGTGCAGCAGACCGTCCCTATTATCGACCGATGCAGTTCTTTGCCTGGAAACTCTATGAAGTTATTTTTGGTGTAGATTCGGCGCTTGTCTATCATGGCTTGAATCTTGTTTTACACGTGCTCAATGGGCTCCTAGTGGTATCACTTGTCCGCCGCTTAACACCACGGCCGGATCGATGGTGGCCGGCGATTTTAACGGGACTGATTTTTGTCACGTTTCCATTCGCTTACCAAGTCGTGCCGCTACCGGCCTCGCTTACGCATCCCATGGCGACGATGTTCGTATTACTGGCTCTGCTAACCTATGATCGGTTTCAATTCAGTGGTCATCGCCGCTGGCTGATTACAGCCCTCGGCTGTGGTCTAGTAGCTTTTATTAGTAACGAAGGTAGTATTTTGCTGGGGGGGTTGATCGCGTTGTGGATATTTATCCGATCGCCGCAGGAGAAGCGCTGGCGTTGGGTTGGATTATTTATCGCATTAGCCGCGATCTATTATCTTTGGTATCAAAGCCGCCAAGCTGATAGCTCAGGGACGCTAACCCTGCGAAATCCTGAGACGATCACGCAGAATGCAATATATATACTGCAGGGTCTATCTATACCTTTACAGCCTTTTGGGCAAGCGCTGATGAATTTCGGAGCGAGCGATCAGGCGGCCGCCTCGATCGCCGCGTTGATAGCCTTAGGGAGTGTGGCAGTTGTTCTGTGGCGCACCCACATGTTTCATCGGTTCGTGTTTGCGGTCGGCTGGTATGGATTGTGTGCCGCTCCTGCGATTCTGTTGCTTTCACACAATTACTTGATTAACTCGCCACGTCTCATGTATCTTGGCTTTGTGGGCGCAGCTTGGTTATGGGCGAGTGTAGTCGAGGTTGTCTGGGATTTACACTGGCCGACGTTGGTTCGCCGATTGACTACTCTGGCTGTGGCAGCAGGAATTCTCATACCGCCCTTTATTTTTGTGCGTGAGCGCATGAATTTGTATATGTTGACTGTTACGCCAATACAGTCAGTGATTGACGTGGTACGTCGCTCGCACCCCACGGATCGATTGCTGTTCATCAACTTGCCTGCTTGGTTGGGACCGTCACGCAGTTGGTATCCAATCGGACATGAGGGCGTTCTGTTTTTGCAGAAGTCCATATCGATGAATGATTTCCTGTTGGCCAATATTGGTCGCAGCGTACCGGCCAAAGCGATTGAGTTTGATAACTTGTCAGCGCCGCAGCCGTATTACTACGGTATCTATGGCCCCTCGTTGGATTGGGCTCCGTTGAACGTTCAAGTGCGCGCAGCCGATAACGTCTATTTAACGATTTATTCACCACAATCAATTGACTTGGTCGAGGCCGGGCGAATACTGAAAGCACCGAGCTCCTCTGAAAATACAGTCGCAACTTTTGGCGGATCTTTGATCTTGGAAAATCCAGTATGGTCGATGTGTGCTAACCGACTGAAAGTGACATTGAATTGGCTGACGTCGCAGGTAGTGCCGGGAAACTTAGCAATCTTCGTTCATATTCTTAACTCGGACGGCACTCTTGTTGCGCAGCACGACAGTCCGCCCTTGATGGGCTTAATGCCATTTTGGCAGTGGCAGGTCGGTGATCGAGTCGAAGACAATCATCCAATCGATCTTTCCGCTTTGTCGGATAATCAGTCGTATACAATCGCGATTGGACTGTATGACTCAGGGACTGGGCAGCGGTTGTCTGCTACTCTTGTGAATGGTGATCAGCCTAGTGATAATGCCGTACCTATCGGTTCATTTATCTTGAATTCAGACCGGCAAAGTTGTACGGCAAATTAGTTGGCGAGTTGACCCAACTCCATCCGATTGGTATAATCATAACATCAACAATACACAGTTAGGAGTTTTTGTTTCACCATGATCGATGTCAATGCTTTGCGTAAAGGCACCACGTTCGAATTAGACGGCGAAATCTTTCGGGTGCTGGAATACGCTCACAACAAGCCGGGCCGCGGCAACGCGACCATTCGTGTCAAGCTTCGCAACATCCGCAGCGGATCGACCTTTGAGAAAACATTCGGCTCAGGCGATCGAGTGCAGGATATCCGCATCGAAAGCCGCGCGATGCAGTATCTGTATCACGACGGTGATCTATATCACTTCATGGATGCAGATACCTTTGAGCAGATCGCGCTCGACGCGAAGTTATTGGAGGACTCAGTCAATTTCTTGAAGGACGGCATGGCGGTGGTCATTCAAGATTATCAGGGTGAGTCATTGGGGATTGAATTGCCGGTGAACATCGAACTCAAAGTTGCTCAATCGGATATGGCGGTGCGCGGCGACACGGCCGCCGGCACGAATAAACTTGTCACGGTTGAGACCGGTTATCGCGTTCAAGTTCCGTTATTCGTCAATGAAGGCGATACGATCCGCATCGACACGCGCACTGGCGAATATTTGACACGCGTTTGATTTGTAGGGGGTGAGCCTGGTGCTTGCCCAAGCCTTATATAAAACAAAAACGGGCA
>JBGQGR010000099.1:0-8348 GCA_041497495.1 Anaerolineae bacterium
CGTGCGCACGCTGCACCATTACGACCAAATCGATTTGCTCAAGCCGACCTCGCGATCGGCGGCAGGCTATCGACAGTATGGCGAGAAAGATTTGCTGCGTTTGCAGCAGATCCTCTTCTTCAAAGAACTCGATGTGCCGCTGAGTGAGATTCAGGCTATCCTCGATCGACCTGGGTTCGATCAAGTCATGGCGCTGAAGGATCACAAAGTGCTGCTGCAGCAGCGCGCCGATCGGCTCACGCGTCTCTTGAAAACGATCGAGGTAACGATCGACAAACTATCGGAGGCTAAAATGAGTTTAACTGACACTGATCTGTACGAGGGCTTCTCTCAGGAACAGCTCGATCGCTACAAGCAGGAAGTTCGTCAACGCTACGATGTGAAGATCGTCGAAGAGTCCGAGCAGCGCGTGCGCAAGATGTCGAAACAACAGTGGGCTGCGATCAAGGCCGAGGGCGATGCCGTCACGCGCGAACTCGCCGGGTTGATGGACAAACCGATCAGTGATCCGTTAGCCCAAAAGGCCATCGCGCGGCACTTCGCCTGGATCGGCAATTTCTACACCGTCACGCCCGAAATCTATCGAGGCTTGGGACAATTGTATGTCGATCATCCAGAGTTCCGCGCGAACTACGACAAATATCGCACAGACATGGCTGACTTCATGCAAGCGGCCATGACCTACTACTGCGATCACACACTGGCGAAGTAATTGAATATTTAACACAGTCATTGTCATGCCCGAATGTTTTCGGTACGCACTGCGTGCTTTACCGCATGTGTATCGGGCATCCAGATTGACTGTTGCGAGTCACGCTGATAAGGACCCTGGATTCCCGCTTAAGGCACGCGGGAATGACGGGAAAACGCAGATTATGACCGTGAGCAGTATAGCAAGAAAAAAGAGGCGACTTGATCGAGTCGCCTCTTTTCATTTTGTATCGTCATTGCGACCCTGCACACAACAGGCAGGGCAGGTGAGGGCGAAGCCCAACGTGCCAATCTCCCGATCGTTTTTCTAACAACCCAAGGAGATTGCTTCGCTTCGCTCGCAATGACGGATGTCTCGATCACGGGTTTCATTGACTTGAACAATCTATCGGGCATGTGATACTATTTCCTCAAGTCAAGCGACGCAGGAGGAGATAGCTATGACGATCGATCAATCCAACGCGGCGCTGATGCAAGCCATCGGCTTCAACAGCGAAGACCTCGCCGCCAACCGCGGCGGCAAACCCTCGGCTCGACAACTTCAAATATGGGAGAGCGGCCGGCAGCAATATCAACAGCGCGTAGTCAGTGCGCCACGATCATCGCCGTATATCATCATCATGTACATCGTGGTCTTCGCTGTGATCGCGGTCGTGTTCGTCGCGGTCGGCGGCCTGAAATCGATCCAAACGGCCTTAGGCGGTGCGGCGATTCCGGTGTTGGCCGCGGTCGTGCTGGTCTTCGTCGTGATCATTGCGGTTGTTCCGGGGCAGATGAAACGATCGGCACAACGTGAGCAGCAGCGCATGGCCTCGCTGCCACCCGTCTCAGCCGCGCCGATCCAAATGATCGAAGGACAAATCAAAACGAAAAGCGGTTACAACGACAACACCAACAGCCATTGGTACGAGGTTCACATCGGCGGAAAAAAGTTTTCCGTTTCGAAAGATGCGCTGCACGCATTTCAGAACGGCAAGCAGTATCGGCTCTTCTACACGATCGCGCCGAGCGGCCGTAGCGCGATGTTGATCAGTGGCGAGGCATTGGAGAGCTGATTGAACTGAAGCGTCATTGCGACCCTGCACGAAGCAGGCAGGGCGGGTGAGCATCTTTTTGCGACGAAGCAATCTCCTGATCGTTTTTCCTTCAATCCAACGAGATTGCTCCGTGGCACATCCCAAGGGGCACTGCCATCTAGGGATTTCGCTCGCAATGACGGACGCCCGTCACGGCAGAGGCGTCGCCGTTGGTGTCGGCGTCGGGAACTGCACCAGCGCGGGCGGCGGCAGGCACGAATTGAAATCCGATCCGACGATCAATCGGTAGTTGATCGGGCTGTTTTCGGTCGGTTGATTGATCAGATTCGCCGACGATCGAATGTTGAACAAGCGCGCGAGTTGCCCCGCGCGCGATCCTTTCGCCGTAGTATTGAAGTTGATAACTTGCGTCTGAGAGTAAGCGCGATCTGCCGGGCCATAGCTCATTACGCTGAATCCTTCCGAGCGAAGACGATCGATCGCCAGCAAATCCCAATTAGCTCGGCCGCTGCCATTCCACACTTCGATCTGCGCAGACGCTTGCGACGCGACATTCGTTAGCGGCGGCTCGAACGCTTCCTGTAAAATGGCCGAAACCCGATCGGGCGCAATCGCCAGCACTTCTGCGCCGTTCGCCGCGACAAATCCATCGGTCGATAACTTATCAATGGCCCGCTGCTTGATCCGTGAATCATCCAATTGCGAAGCAAAGGATGCAAGGTAACCCACATCGTTGACGCTGAGATCGGTTTGCACGATCGAGGTCACGTCGCTCCATAGGCTGGGCAGCTGCGAGATCAAACCGTTGGCTTTGATCTTCGTCCAGATCGCGCGCAAGACCTGCTGCTGCCGCCGCGATCGATCGAAGTCACTGGTCGTCTTGCGCGATCGGACGAACCACAGCGCGTGCTTGCCATCGAGCGTATACAGACCCGGCGATGGAATATTGATCGTGCCAGTAAGCACCGTCGCCAACAGAACCGGATCACTAATGATGTCGTTTTGATCAGCGGGCACATCCGGGAAGACATCATACAGCGGGCAGAAAGCCAGCACGTCCACGCCGCCAACCCGATCGACGATCTGCTTCACGCCGGAAAAATCAATCCGCGCATAATAATCGATCGGGATGCCGAGGTTGTACAACAGCGTCTGCTTGATCAAACTCGCGCTGCCACCCGGCACTTTGTGACTCTCACCCCACGCATCGACCGTATTGATCCGGTCGAACCTATCTTCGATCGGTATGTACACCCATAGATCGCGCGGAATGCTGAGCATGGTGACATACTGCCGCTGGGGATTGACGCCGACGACAATGATCGAATCGGTGCGATAACCGCCGATGCTGGGGCGCTGATCGGTGCCCAGCAACAAGATATTGATCGACCCCTCCGGTTGATCGATGTACGGCATTTGGCTCGGAACGGGTGTGCCGCTGATCACTTCACCGGCCGCGACAAATATCCTCGGAATGATTGCGCCCGATGGGCGTGGCGGCGCCGTTGGAAAGGGCGTATTCGTCGGCGTGGCGGTCGGGGTGGAGGTTGAAGGTGGCAGGAAGGTCGGCGTGGCCGTAGCGGTCTGCGTCGTAGTAGCTGTGGCCGTGCGCGTCGAAACACCTACAATCGGTTCCGTTGCAGACGAAGTGCCTAAACCGATGATGCTGCTAATCAACAGGACGACCGCGACGATGAGGACGATCAGCAGCCATTCAAACGCGCTAATACCTGAATTGCTTTTGCTTGAAGAACTGGCCATGATCTAATACACATCCCGCTAAATTTTGGCAGAGTGTCTTCATCAACGGTGCGAGCCGTGTGATTATACATGACGGATAGGCAATGCTCAATGCAGAATGCATAAGTGACAGCAGACAGCAGACAGCGGACGGCAGACCGCAGTCGATAATTTTCAATTAGCCTGAGCCCTTTGATGATCGAGGGACGCTCTCGGCCTAGGATCAACCGTGCTCGGTGGTCAGCGGTCTGCGGTCGGCTTCACGGAGTTTGTGTCGGGGTAGCAGTTGGCGGTCGTGGAAAGGTGCCGATACTGGCGCGCAGACACGGCTGAAAATCTGCGCCGAGGATGATGCGATATTCTGCGGAAGCATTTGGATCAGATTGATAGACTGCATTGCGCGTGTTGAAGAGGCGTGACAGTTCTGATAAGCGCGATCCCTTGGAGGTCGCGCGCAAATCCGTGATCGTCGTCGCCGGATAATCGCTGCGTTCGGCCGGGCTATAACTCACGACATGATAGCCGAATGAACCCAATCGATCCGCGGCTACGGCGTCCCAATCTTGATTCGGCGTGCCATTGTAGACCTCGATCGAGGCGGGCGGCTGCACAGCCCGACCGACGATCGGCGGCAAGAATGCAGTCTGAACGGTTTTCGATATTTCGTCGTAGCTGTACGAGAACACGTTTGCGCCTTCGGCCGAAGTGAAGCGATGCGCGTACGCGCCGTCGAGGAAACTGCTGCGAATGCGTGATCGATCGATCGTTTGACCGAGGCTCGCCAGATAGATCACGTCGTTAAGACTGAGATCGGTTTGCACGGTGCTGACTACATCGCTCCAAAGATCGGGCAGCTTATTGATCAAGCCCTGTTCGCGAATTTTGGCCCACAACGCATTCAATACATGCTGCTGACGGCGCGATCGATCGAAGTCGCTGGTGGTCTTGCGCGAGCGCGAATACCACAATGCGTGTTTGCCGTCCAAGTGATAAATGCCGGGCGCGGGAATATCGATCGTGCCGGTGATGTCTGAAAAACTAATATCGGTAACGCCGGGCGGATTATCGGGGAAAATATCGTACAGCGGGCAATCCGCCACTACATCCACACCGCCTACAGAATCGATCAATTTTTTGTAGCCCTCAAAATCGACGCGCGCATAATATTGAAATGGAATTCCGAAATTGTATTGCAGGGTTTGTTCCAAGAGCCCCGGCCCGCCGCCGGGAAACTTGCTGAACTCGCCGTGCTCGTCGGCGAGATTGACGCGCGTGTAACGCCAATTGGGGACATACACCCAGGTGTCGCGCGGAATGCTGAACATGGCGACGGAAGGCACATCGGGATTGATGCTGACGATGATGATCACATCGGTGCGCCAACCGCTGGAGTCCGGGCGTTTATCACTGCCAAGCAGCGCGATGTTGATCGTATTCGGCAGCAGATCGATCAGCGGCACGGGTGTGGGTACTGGTGTGTCGGTGAAAATTTCGGTGAAGGCTGCGGTTACCGTCGGGCGCAGGCCGGGCAGCGGCGGCTTCGAGGTGGGTGTCGGCGTGTTCGTGCGAGTCGCGGTTGGCGTCCATGTCGGCGTCGAGGTCCACGTCGCTGGAAAAACTTGGGTCGGTAAAATGAGTTGTTCGGCGGGCGGGATCGGCGTGACGGTAGGCCGTTGAGTATTCGTCGGCGTGGGCGAAGCCGGAAATTGCACGATGATCGATCCGCTATTGGTGGCATGCCCCGCTGAGCCAAGCAGGAGTTGCAGTCCAACTAAAATGACGATCCCGATGATGATCGTGAGCAAAATAAACTCGATCGGATTAATCGGCTGGCGGCGTGTGGACATGCAGCTGATTATATCTCAAATTCGATGTGCGACGCATAGATAGATTGAGGAGTCGTATTCTATCTCACAAGTGCGTCGCACATTTGATGTTATAATCGCGCCGATGATCACCAAGCGACAACTCGGCTTTAGCTTTATTGCGATCGGTGTATTGGTCATTGGCGGCGTATTGGCCGCCAATTTGATCGGCGCGCGCGACGCGGCTTTCGGCCCGCTGCAAAAGATCGGTGTGGGTGCAGGCACGTTGATCATTTTGGTGGCGATCCCGTTGATTCGATTGGGGAATAAACCAGCTTGAGAGGCTGCTCGATGCGGAGCGCCAGCTCCGGCTTGAGCAGCATGTTTATGACCCATTCTTCTCTCGCCCGATTGATCAAGCTACTCCAACTGGTTGTCCTCGCCGTTTTTGTTTTGTATCTTGTTATCTACATTGGCTACGCATTATCGTTGTTCCGCTTTCCATACGATTACGATCAAGGCGAAGGCTTCGAACTCAACGATAGTATCTTGTTCTCACAAGGTCAGTGGCCTTATCGCAGCAACGAGGTCTATCCGTTTTACGCCAGCAATTACCCGCCGTTGTTTCATTTATTGGTGATTCCTCTCTTTTTGATCTTCGGACAAACATTGCTCGCGGGGCGCGTATTGTCTTTCATTGCAACTTTATTGATAGCCGGACTCGTCGGTTGGATCGTGCATGGCAAAACGCGCGACAAGTTCAGCGCGTCGATCTCCGGTTTGACGGTGCTTGCTTCAAATTACATCTATCACATCGGTCCGCTGTTCCGTCAACACATGCTGATGGTCTTGTTCGAACTGCTGGCCGTGATCTTCATTGCGCGCTACGACGATCCGAAACACGCGCGGCGCAATATTTTTCTAGCGATGTTTTTTTTGTTGTGCGCAGGCTACACCAAACAATTATCGGTCGCGACAGTTGTTGCAGTACTCGTCTTCCTCTTTTTGCGTGCGCCGAAAAAATCGATCGCCGCCGGGTTGGGGTTGGCCGTCACGGCCGGAGCAATTTTTTTATGGATCAATGCCGCAACTGATGGCCAATGGTTCTTAAACACGATCACGGCGAATGCCAATCTGTATGATTACCGGCAAGCCGTGCAGTTGTACGGGCAATTCTTCAACCTGCACTTCTTGATCTCCGCACTCGCGATCGGTTACGCAGTGTACGAACTATACTGGGATCGATTATCGGCCTTTAGCGTTTGGTTCGCTTTCTCGATCGTGAATGCGGCCTTAGCGGGCAAATGGGGCGCAGGCGAATCTTATTTTGCAACTACCATCGTCGCCGCGTGTATCTTATCGGGATTTGCGATCGACAAGATCAAAGTGAAGTTGCCGCAAAAATTCCCCAAAGCGTCGATCGCGATCGGGCTAGCGATTCCCCTGCTCTATCTTTTGCAAGCGTGGGGGGTGCGTCATCTACCGACCGATGGGCCAATCTTCGGATCGATCGCGGAACTGATCGGCATCGGACGCAATGCGTCAGTGTATGCAGGTTATCCTTACTTCGACGCGGTCGGTTATACGCAAGTCGGTCATCTGCCGACGGAGGCCGACACGCAAGCGGGCGATCAGATCGTTAGCATCATTCGATCGAGTAGCAAAGTTGCGTTGACTGAAGAAGCGATGCTGGCCCTGCGCGCGAATCAGCCGGTGGTAACAAATCCGACTCAATTGCTCAATCTATGGAACAACCATGCGCTCGATCCGACCGATCTGATCGCGCTGATCGATCAGCAAGCATTCGGCACAATCGTCTTCCGCGCGCAGTTCTATCCGCCGCCGATGCTGCAAGCCGTCGGCGCGCGCTATCAACCGATCGACGACATTATGCTGAACGGCTTCGTCTATCACATTCTCGCGCCTCGATCGAATTACGGCGCGGGCTGCGATGAGGCACGTTTCTATAGCACGATCGCAACTTTGAAATCGATCGTTCCATCAACCGGCTTCGTGCAGATCGCCGATCGAGACTCAAAACCCGACGGCTGGACTGGCCCGAATGGCGTATCTGAGATCGATTATCGTGTCGGCGATCGAAAAAACTCTCAACTTGTTTATCGGTTATGGATCGGGCCGTTGACCTGGCAAGGTCAAGCATCATCGAACGCATCCGGCGCAACGCGATTGGGACACAACACTTGTTTCTTGTTCTTTGATGAAGTAACTGATACGAAGGCGTGGCCGAACGCGAGTGATTCGGTCGTGAAGACACTTGGTATAATGCCGTGATGACCGCAGACCGAAGACGGCAGACCGCTGTTGATTATTATCGATTGGCGATTTGCCACTGACAGAAAATGATCTGCGCTCAGACTGTGTCAACAAAAATTTGCGTGTAGCCTTTTCTCATTTCAAGCAAACTTTAAAAATCATCCGTACGACTTTGATCTGCCTACGCGAATTGATGGCTGTTCACTAATCACAATTTACTAATCACAATCTCATGCTCAAACCCGTTGATCCATTCCAAATCAAATTACCCGACTTTGAAGGCCCACTCGATCTACTGCTTTATCTCATCGAGCGCGAAGAACTCGACATCACCAAAGTTTCATTGGCGCTGGTCACCGCCACTTATCTCGAATACATTCATCTGCTGGGCAAACTCCAAGTCGATCAGATCGCCGACTTCTTGGTAATCGCGGCCAAGTTGTTGCTGCTCAAGAGCCAAGCTCTGCTCCCGCGTCCCCCGGCGATCGCGTCTGAAGGTGAAGAAGATGTCGGCGATGATCTGGTCACGCAACTTTTGTTGTACAAACAATACAAGGAAGTGGCGCAGACGTTAGGCGATCGTGAAGCAGCCGGCTTGCAGACGTTTGTGCGACTCGCGCCGCCGCCCAAGATCGTAGCCAAACTCGATCTCACCGGCATATCGATCGATGATCTGCTGACTGCTGTCCGGGCTGCGCTTGAAGTGGAGAAGCCCACGCCATCCGTCGGCACGGTAGTCGCACCATTTACGCTGACGATCAAAGATCAGATGGGCTTGATC
>JBGQGR010000100.1:0-8329 GCA_041497495.1 Anaerolineae bacterium
CACAAGCCGATCGTGTTTGCGTTTGCCGGGCCTGCGCCGGAGATCGAACCGGCAGCGGCTCATGCGGCGGGTGCAGCGATCGTCGCCACGGCCCAGTCGCATCATCCGAATCAAATGGATATCGCCTCGGTGTTCCCCGGCTTGTTCCGCGGCCTGCTCGATGTGCGCGCGCGCGAAGTGAATAATGAGATGTTGCTCGCCGCCGCTGAAGCATTAGCCGGAATTGTGACCAATAAAGAATTGAATCCGAATTACATCATTCCCAAAGTGCTCGATTTTCGTGTTGCGCCAGCCGTCGCGCGAGCCGTCGCCAAAGCGGCGATTGATACCGGCGCAGCTAAAGTTGCCGCAGATCCCGATCGGATTGCCGAACGAACCCGCAGGTTTGTTTATGAAGGGCACCTGCCCATCCCACCGAAATCGGCCGATGAGCAAGCATCGTACGCCGAACAATCCGTCGATCTGCATCGGCGCTATCAAGGCACATTGGAAATCAAGAGCAAAGTGCCGATCAAAGATGATCACATTTTGAGTTTATTCTATTTGCCGCCGGGCGCGGTTGAGCCTGCGAAGACGATCGCGCAGCATCCCGAATGGGTGTATGACTACACGATCAAACGCAACTTAGTTGCGATCGTCTCGGATGGATCAGCGGTCTTAGGTCTAGGCAATATCGGCGGACGCGCGGCGATGCCGGTGATGGAAGGCAAGGCCGTGTTGTTCCATACGTTCGGCGGTGTCGAAGCCTTCCCGATCTGTTTGGCGACCCAAGACCAAGATGAGATCGTCGAGATCGTGAAGCGGCTCGAACCCACTTTCGGCGCCGTGAACCTCGAAGATATTTCTGCGCCGCGCTGCTTCTACATCGAAGATCGATTGAGGAAAGAAACCAACATTCCGATCTTCCACGACGATCAACACGGCACAGCCGTTGTGGTCTTGGCGGGCTTGATGAACGCGTGCAAAATCACCGGACGCAACTTAAAAGATATTTCGATCGCCGTCAACGGCGCCGGCGCGGCCGCGATTGCCGTCAGCAAGTTGTTGATCAGCGTCGGCGTGGGCGATCTGATTTTGTGCGACACCACCGGCACGATCTATAAAGGCCGCACCAAAGGCATGAACTGGATCAAGAATGAGATGGCCGAGATCACCAATGCCGAAAACGTGCGCGGCACATTAGTTGATGCAATGCGCGGCCGCGATCTGTTTATCGGTTTGTCGGCCGCGGGTGCAGTCAAGCCGGAGATGGTGCAGGGCATGAACAAGAATCCGATCGTGTTTGGCCTGGCGAATCCGACGCCTGAAATTTTCCCGGACGAAGCAAAGAAAGCGGGCGCATCGATCTGCGCCACCGGCCGCAGCGATCTACCGAATCAAGTCAATAACTCGCTCGCGTTTCCGGGCATCTTCCGGGGCGCGTTGGACACTCGGGCTAAACAGATCACTGATCAGATGAAGATCGCGGCGGCACATGCGATTGCCTCGATCGTTACTGACAAAGAACTGAATCCAGAATTGATCATTCCCAAAGGCATGGACTTCCGCGTTGCGCCGAAAGTCGCCGCCGCCGTAGCGAGGGTGGCGATGGAGACCGGCCAAGCGCGGCAAATGGTCGATGTGGCAACGGTCGAGGAAAGATGTCGGGCGTTTGTATATGAGGGACAGCAGCGAGCGTAAGCCTCACTCCTCTGCAAGTGATCGGGCGACAGTTGAACTGCCGCCCGATTTTTTATTGCCCTGCTTACACAGTTTAGGAAAAGTTACTTAGCGTCGGCATGAAAAATGGAGCCGTTATTGCGACCCTGAGCGAAGCGAAGGGGAAGCAATCTCATTGACAATCGTGGAGATTGCTGCCCATTCCCTGAGCACAAAGTGCTCAGGTGGGCCGCTAGCGTAAGTTTTGCGCAATCAGATGGCAAATCGTTCATCCAGATTCAATTTTGCACGGACGATTGAAGCCCAACGGCAGCTGAAAGGCCGGAACGCCTTTCAGAAACAGAATCAGACCCGCCAAAGGGCTGTGTGGCGCAAACAGCAAGGTCGTGCCCTGCGGTGACTGTTGAACTAAGGCGTCTGTATTGGCGGCCATGTGAATCAAGTGTTTAGGACTGCCGAGCGTTCGCCGAAATTTCGGGCCCGCCGTAGGCGCGCAACTGTGCAACCAGGGCGTACACCAGCGGACCACATTCGCGGCCAAGCCCGTGAACAGCACCTGGAGTTGAATGCCCGCTAACGACCGACTCATCAGGTGTTGGACAAAGAACGTGCCTTTCATTTCTTTGTTACCCGCCTCAATGGATTGTCGTGCATTGTAGCGACCGAACCAGACCGGGAGGGTCGGGAACTGGCCATCGTCCCGGTAATGAATCAGGCTGGCGTATTTGTAGTGCCGCCCGGTCTTGAAGCGTTCGAGCGCAATCGTTAAGGAGTAGGGACATCCGTTTAACCCATAGTCATCCCAAGCGATCATCTCGGCATTGTCCCCGACGCGCACCCACTGCGACTGGGCGGTGAGGCGTGCCCGCAAGGCGGAGGTTGTCCGATCATTGGGGGCCTTGGTGTTCGGGCAGTAGCCCATCTCGAGTAACCAGGCGAGATTCTCGCCCGAAGTGAAGCCGGAATCCATCCGGGCTTCACAGTAGGCGGGTGGGTTAGGGTTAGTTTGATTCTCTTGTTCCAGTTGCTCGTACCAAGTTTGCAACTGACTCAGGCTCGCCTGTTGTTCGGTTAAGCGCATTTGGTATTGGGCGATGATGCGCCGACACGTGGCCATTTGTTTTTCCAAGCGCGGTAAGCGTTGCTGCCAGCCCATCACCGAGTGCTGCAAACGGCCTGATTTCTCGGCAGAAAGCGCGTCTTTGAGCCGCGCGTGGGCATGATAAACTTGGCCGATCAGTTCGGTCTGCGTCTGCTCTAAACGGGTCAGGGTCTGTTGTTGCAGGTCGAGCAATCGCTGGGTGCGCGCGACCGTCTCTTGCTGCGCTGCGATCCGGGTCTGAACCAGTTCGGGGCGGCGGCGGGGCCGGATGCCAGTTTGGGTCTCGGCCGCACGAATCAGATCTTGCACGCAGGACATGGAGACGGTGTCGCCGGGATGGTGAAACCCGGCCAACCAGACGCGCTCCTGAGTCGGCGGTGATAGACACACCCGCGCCAGCTGATAGCCAAGTTTCACGCCATCGTTCATCCAGCCAAAGGCGACGCCTGGATAAGTTTGGCTGGTCGCACTCACCGCCTGGCCCGTGAGGTCGAGATCGTAGATGATCGGCTCACCCCGCCGAAGGAGATCATGCACCACGTTTTCAATGAAAGGACGACTGAATTCGTTCAGGGCGTGTTCGACGGCCGACACCGTCTGCGCGTCACACGCCTCCAACGTTCGACTGACGCTGCTGTAGTGGGCAAAACCCGGCTGGCCCCACGCGCGAGCCACGACCGAGTCTTGGGCGACCGGGTGTGGCCCATCATTCAGATCGGCCAGATGTTCCAGGCCGCTCATGATCCCAGCCAGCAACTCGACCAGTTTCGTTTGGGGTGCAAAGGTGCGCATCTTTTGCTTTACGGGAACTTGCATCAATCGCTCAATCAATCCATGTTGTTGCAAAAACTCACCGAAGGCCACCAACAAGCCGTGCTCGGTGTTGGCTACCGGCCAGTCCGAAGAAATTGTGTTCACAGGCGATCCCTCCGCGAAGAAGGATACTCGCCTTCGGTCCGCCGTGCAAAATTACATCCGATTTAACGATTTGCCGCCTGATTGCGCAAAACTTACGCTAGGCGCCGTCGCTCCGCTTCTCGCAATGACCTCAGAACAAACCATGACCAAACCATTTGTAGCCTTAGTCGGCCGACCGAATGTCGGCAAATCAACTTTATTCAATCGCCTCGTCGGTGAACGCCTGGCCGTCGTCGATGAAGTGCCAGGCACCACACGCGATCGATTGCATGCCGACAGCGTGTGGAACGGCCACACGTTCAGAGTGATCGATACGGGCGGCATCGAGATTGTGCCCGCTCGGTCAGCGAAAGCCGATCGGCCATTGAACCCCAACCTCTCGGTCGAACAAGCCTCGATTGAATTCCTGCCGATGATCCGCGCGCAGGCCGAGATCGCCATCGAAGAATCGGACGCAGTGATTTTCGTCGTCGATGCAGAGGCGGGCCTCACCAATGCCGATCGAGAAGTGGCCGAAATTTTGCGCCGGTATCAATCGGAACGCAACGGACAACCGTGGCCGCCGATCTTTCTCGCGGCGAACAAAGCCGATAACCCGGATCGCCGCAATGCTTCGCTTGAATTTTACGAACTTGGTCTCGGCGAAGTGTATGCCATCTCCGCGCAGCACGGCTTGGGGTTGGGCGATCTGCTCGATGCAGTCGTGCAATCACTTCCGCCGATCGAAGTTGAACCGGAAGATGAATCCGTCAAGATTTCGATCGTCGGTCGGCCAAACGTCGGCAAGAGTTCGCTATTGAATGCGCTGCTTGGCCAGGAACGCGCGATCGTCAGTCCAGTGCCCGGCACGACGCGCGACGCGATCGATACGCCGATGACGTGGGGCGGCTTGGCCGTGACGCTGATCGATACGGCCGGCATTCGCAAACGCGGCCATATCGATCCGGGCGTGGAGCAATATAGCGTGCTGCGCGCGTTACGGGCAATCGAACGATCGGATGTGGCTCTGCTCGTGATCGATGCGGTGGAAGGCGTGACCGCGCAAGATGCCCACGTTGCCGGCTACGTCCTCGAAGAAAACAAAAGCGTCGTCATCGTCATCAACAAATGGGATATGCTGCAGCCCGGCCTGCAGCCCAAAGAGGGCGGCTCGCTCACGCCGAAGGAAAAAGATTTCAGCCTGACAATTCGCACGGCACTGAACTTTTTGGACTACGTGCCAGTAATGTTTGTGTCGGCGAAGACGGGATTGCGCGTGGAAGAGGTAGTGGCTATGGCGCTGCGTGTGCAAGAAGAACGCTTGACGCGTATCCCGACCAGCGAACTCAACCGCATCTTGCGCGAAGCGATGGACAAACAAGCGCCGCCGACGAAGGCCGGACAACGCTTGAAAATTTTCTATGCCTCGCAAGTGCGCGTCGATCCGCCAACGTTTCTATTCCACGTGAACGATTCACGCCTGGTGCATTTCACTTACGAACGTTTTTTGGAAAATCAGATTCGATCGGTGCATCCGTTTATCGGCACGCCGCTGCGATTGAGTTTTCGCAATCGCGCCCGCGCCGAACTGGAATAATGGATCAATTCATCGCCGTTGCTCACAACCCGATCCAAGTCGATACTGCCGCGCGCGGCCGCTTTATGCGGCAAGCCGGTCTGTTGTACGGCGCTATCTTTGCGATTGGTTTCGCTTTCGCGCTCTGGGGACCGGACGCGATCGCGTTGCAACAAGCCTTCGTCTATTTGTGGTGGGGCAAGTTCGCCATCGGTTTCGTGTTGATCCTGCCGGTGTGTTTGTTCGCCGGCTGGCTGTCAGGCAGCGTGAGCCAATCGGCGGTCGGCATCGGCCTATGGATTGTGGCGTGCCCGATCATCATTTTAATCGCGGGTCATGTACCTTATGACGGAGTTAGCTGGTTAGCGAGTCTCAATGATCCGTATCCCACTGCACAAGTCATGTATCCGTTTACAGCGCCCACCGCGGCTATAACCGGACTATGCATGTTGATGGGCGCAGGCATTGGCTTGTTCATGGGCTTGATCTCACTCTTCGCGATCGGTCGGGCCTGGGATCGATCGACGCGCTCCAATCGCTTGAGCCTGCGTTCGATCTTGATGCTCGGCCTGAGCTTAATCCCGATCGTGCCGCTGGCCCCGATCGTGGATTACTACATCGATGCGCCACGGCGTTTTGCTTTGGTAGATGTCCAGACGGTTATTGATCTGGCGCTTGATCCGCGAGTCAACCTAGATTCGCTGCGCATGCCCTTTTTGAAAAACCTGCGCGGCGATCTATCCGCAAACTACAGCTTGATGTGGGTCTCCAGCACCGCCGACGAGCAAATGAGCAACATCGATGTCCAATTCGACAACGGCTTATTGCTGCGCTGCGATTACAACTTCGGCAACGTAAGCCTGTGCACGCGGCTTAATCAGAACCTGAACGAATGGATGACAGAGTTGATGACCACCGGACATCTCAGCTGTAAGGGTTGTTCCGTGCGCACAGATCGGGTTACGCGCCGTTGGTTGGCGGCAACTTTGCCTACGCTGAACGGCTCTGCATCATTGCTCAGCGTGAGCCTGCTTAAACATCAAAGTGGCTGGGTCTATGAACGGGCGGTCTTCGACAACGGTCAGCTGATCGATTGTCGCTTCAGCGGGGACAGTCCGATTATCGTGGATTTGTGCGTCGAAATAAAGCAACAAGGCTGAACTTTTCTCCCTAATGAATGCGTGATGGTTCGCGTTAAATGATATGACTTACCACACAAGTCATTATGCTGTTACCAGCCTATGCTAATAATAAGCAGGTGACAGACATGCAATTCGCTACGCACACTATTCAACCTTACAGCAATCCGCTAATTGATCCAGCTATTCGCACACGCTTTAATCGCAAAGCTGGAATAGTTTACGGTTTCATCTTTGGCTTAGGTCTGGCGATAGTGTTGTGGATTCCCGATGCACTCCAGCTGCAGCAAGCATCGGCGTATTTGGCTTGGGCCAAATTTCCCATCGGCTTAATCATCAGCCTACTCATCGGCACATTAGCTGGATGGATAGTGGGTCGTACCCAACAGCCGTTCGTAAGTATCCTCATCTGGATACTGGCCGTCGCGCTCATTGCCTGGATAGCAGGGCATCTACCCTATGAATGGGTCAGCCTTATTGCGAGATTAGATCACAGCTATCCCGTAACTTACGACTTCCCGCCGTTTGCCGCCGGATTGACTGGAATCAGCATAGTCATCGGAATGCTGGCGGGATTATTGACCGGTGTGTTTCAGTTACTCATCATTGAAAGTGCGTGGAATAAATCAACCGCTTTGTCACAGATAAGCCTTCGCTCGATCTTAGCTCTGGGTTTGTGTTTGCCCATTGCGGTAGCGTTCGCGCTATTTGCCGATGGCTTGATCAATGCACCAATCCGCGCACCAGTACTCGACGTTGTTCAGACGATCGATCGAGCACGGAATCCAGCTAGCGACTTTGGGGCGGATCAACAATTGGGTATTCTATATCAATACCGGAACCAACTGCTACGAACGTTAAGCTATACCGCTTATTGGAAGGGTGTGCAATCAGACCCAGATACCACTGCATTGACTGATATTGTGGACATGGTGTTCGATACGGGTTTGATCCTGCGCTGTCAGTATACAAAGCTAGGTGGTGTGAGTATGATAAGCAGCTGTTCGCCAGTAACCCAGTGATGACATCTGAGAAGTTGTCCGAAAAGTGATAAATGAAGGATTAGCGCTTCTTTATTTTCATCCTTCATCCCTCATCCTTCATCCTTTCTTATAAAGCCGTTGATACATTGCCAAGTTCTCCCTCAGCCGTTCGATATACAGCCGCGTCTCCGGCAGTGAAATATTTTCCACAAACAGATCGACATCGCCATTGGCCGCATCCCGCCAGCGCTGCGCATTGCCCGGCCCGCCGTTGTACGCTGCCCACGCCGCGATGAGATCGCCGTCCAAATAATTACGCTGCTTCGCCAGATAATACACGCCGAACTTGATGCTGATCATTGGTCGATAGAGATCACCCAGTTGATAGTTCGGCCACTTCAGATCATGCGCGATCTCTTCCGCCGTGCTTGGAATGATCTGCATCAAGCCGAGAGCATCTGCGGAGGATGTGGCAGTGGCTTCAAACGCACTCTCTTGCCGCATCAAAGCAAAAATTGCTAACGGATCAAGATTGTTGGCTTGCGCTTCCGTTTCGATCAGATCCGCGTAATAGATTGGGTAAGCCAGGCGGGCCAGAAAGATCGGGGCTTGATCGGAAGTGTGGGCTGGCGATAATCCAATGATTTGCCTAGCCGCCGAGATCGACGATCGATATAAGCCGATGTCGCGGAAATAGATCGCCAGCGGATATAACACCGCGGCGTTGTCAGTATAGCCTTGTTGCAGTGATTCATATTCACCGCGCGCCCGATCGAATCTGCCGAGCCGCCAGAATTCTGCGCCGCGCAGGAAACGCGCATCGGTCGTCACAATCGTTGGTAGTGATTGAAGCGTCGAGGCTTTCACGCTTAACCAATTCGCCAGCCAGGTTATGGCTTCAGCCCGTCCTTCATTCGCGTCGATATTCAAGTTTGCCGGAACGAACGGCAAGTCCGAGGCGTGGCTCAACACA
>JBGQGR010000101.1:0-8323 GCA_041497495.1 Anaerolineae bacterium
CAAATCGATCTAATCGGATCCCATGCGCAGCCCCGGCCGGTGCGAGCTGGCGAAATTGTGACTGTATCACTGGTTTGGCGGGCATTGCGTGAACCTGACGCCAATTACACTGTGTTCGTCCATCTCCGCGATTCATTCGGGCGAACAATTTCTCAGGCGGATAGTCCGCCGCAATCGGGCGCTTACCCTACAACATTTTGGGATGCAGGTGAAGTTGTGGCCGATGAACACCCTATTCCAGTTCCTGCTGATCTAGCGTCCGGTGATTATACCGTGGTTATCGGTCTCTATCGCCTTGCCGATGGAGCACGCTTGCCCATTACGCAAGGCGGCGCCGGAGACGAAATCACATTGCCTTTGGTTATACAGGTACGCTGAGATTCTTATGGATCGATTTTCTCATCAGCGAATGATTAAGATCATTCTTGGCGTCTATGTGATCTTAGGCACGATCTATTCTGTTGCCACGCCTATCTTCGAAGCGTCCGATGAAGTGTCACATTATGCGGTTATCCAAAATATCATCGACGGTTTTGGCCTGCCCGTCCAGCAGTCTGGCCTCAAGACGGCCTGGGAGCAAGAAGGTAGCCAACCGCCGCTTTATTATTTATTGATGGCTTCGACGGTAAAGTGGATAGATACGAGCGATGCGGTTGATCGAATGTACCGCAATCCTCACGCTGCGCCGGGCGATCCATCTCTTGACGCTAATCGGAGTCTGGTGATCCATTCTGACGCCGAAAATTTTCCGTGGCGTCAAACAACATTGGCTGTGCATCTCATTCGCTTTATATCGATCGCGCTGGGCGCGTTGACGGTCTTGCTCGGCTATCAGATTGCGCGCCGGATTTTTCCCGATCGCCCATCGATCGCATTGGGCACGGCTGCGTTGATCGCTTTCAATCCTATGTTTCTATTCATCAGCGCGTCGGTCAACAACGATAACCTGACGATTCTGTTATCGAGTCTAGCCATCTATCTCATGCTTCAATGTTGGCAAGAAGCCAGTGGCGCGATCGGCCGCGCGGGCTGGCGGCGCCGCAGCGCGTTAGGAATTGTTTTGGGCTTGGCGGCGATCAGCAAGATCAGTGGACTCATGCTGTTGCCCGTGATCGGAATAGTGTTGACCCTCCGCCATCTGCGTCGACGCGAGCGGCGCGAATGGATCATTTCGGGTGTGATCGTTAGCGTGCTGGTGATTGTGCTGGCGGGTTGGTGGTACTGGCGCAATCAACAATTGTATGGCGATTGGTTTGGCCTCAATGCCATGGTAGCGATCGCCGGGCCGCGTGTGCCGCCGATGACGCTGCCTCAACTCATCAGTGAGTTCGATGGCTTCCGCGATTCCTATTGGGCTTTGTTCGGGGCGGTCAACATTCTCACCTTTCCCGCGGCCTACGTAATCTTCGATGCGTTCACACTGGTGGCTTTCGGCGGCTGGTTGTTGTGGATGATATTCGCGTGGCATCGATTGGATCGTGAACACGTGAGGTTGCTTGGCTTGCTGGCGTTGTATGCGGGTAGTGTGTTTGTCGGAGTGATCAGCTGGACGCTGAGAACACCGGCTTCGCAAGGTCGCTTGATGTTTCCGGCGATCACGGTTATCGCGTTGATGATGTGGTTAGGCTGGGAAACACTGTGGTCGCTGGTGCGCCATCGCTTGCATGTAGCGGATCGAGTTGCAACCTTCGGCCCGTGGCTCATGCCCGCGTTCATGATCATCACCGCAGTCATCGCGCCCGTGCGCGACATTATTCCGACGTATGCCGGTCCAAATCGCTTGACTGCCGATCAACTCCCGATCGATCTGGTGCCGCTGCGCGTGGATTACGGCGACACGCTGCGCTTGCTGGGTTATCAACGCCCGATCGATCCCGCTGCTTCAAGATCGCTGGTCTTCACGTTATATTGGCAATGTCTCACTCAACCGAGTGCTGACTACAGTGTGTTCGCGATTGTGTATGGCCGCGCGCAAAGCGAAGTGGGTAAGCGTGACGCCTATCCGAATCGCGGTCTGTACGCCACTCGCGCGTGTGAACCGGGCACGATCTTTGCTGATCCGTATCGCATCCCGATCAAGTCTGATGCGCTTCGACCGACTGTGCTGCGCGTGCAAATCGGCCTAAAAGATTGGCCGCACAACGTTGAGCTGGCACCCTCGATCGGCGGTAAACAAATCCCCGCGCTGATTTTTACGGCGGGCAAAATCGCGCCAAATCCGATCGATCAGCCCGCGCCTGCTAAAGATCACTGGCGCTTCGGCGATCGCGTCGAGCTGTCAGCCGTTTCGATTCCGGTTCAGGCTCGATCGGGTGAGAGTGTCTCGATCACATTATACTGGCGCGCACTATTGGCGGTTCCGGAATCTTACACGGTTTTTATCCATGTGCTGGATGAGCGCGGACGCACCGCAGCGCAAGCCGATGGATTGCCCGTGAATGCAGATTATCCAACCGATTGGTGGGCGAGCGGCGAGATGATTGGAGACCAGCATCAAATTAGTTTGCCGCCTGATGTGCCGGCGGGTCAGTATCGAATAGCGATCGGCTTGTATCGCCTGGCCGATTTATCGCGTTTGCCGGTTGTGGATGGCGCGGGTAGTCTTCAAGCGGATAATCAAATTATTCTGCCTGACCGGCTTCAAATTCAACCCTGATGTTTAGGCTCGCGAGGTTAACGGGAAAACCCTTGCGAAGGTTGAACTTGAGAATAGCTGATCGATACTAAAACCTTCGCAAGGTTGACTACGATCCCGCGCAAGCCGGCAGAGCCATATTTAGCAACGAGCAGTCAATGAGCGATTCAACTCACGCCCATCGAATAACTGAATCCTTCAATTACCTGCGCCGTGCACCGCGCGCGCGCGCTGGGGCCGCGCTGCTGATCATCTTGGCGGCCTGGCTCTTGTTTTTCTGGCGTGTCTTCGCCCCGAATGTGATCGATCGCGTGCAGTTTGTGCCGGGCGATTTTACTCAACAATTTTTGGTCTTTAGAAGTTTTGCGTTTGATGAGTTGAAGCAGGGCCGCTTACCGTTGTGGCTGCCGTGCATCGACAGTGGCTATCCGTACCAGGCCGATCCACAGTCCGCTCTGTTTTATCCGCCCGCGTTGTTGAATGTGGGCCTGAACATCGCGGCGGGCGCGCAGCAGTTCTCGATCGGTGCGCTTGAAGTGGAGGCCGCGCTGCACATTCTGCTGGCCGCGATTTTGCTGTACGGTTTCTTGCGCGGCGAAGTGCGGCGTCGATCGAGCGCGGTGCTGGGCGCGTTGGTCTTCGCCTTTGGCGGTTACCTTACCGGTTATCCCATTCTGCAATTGGCGATTCTGGAATCGGTCACGTGGCTGCCACTGGCTTTGTGGGCCGCGCGTCGACTGGCCGCGCGCAGCGACGCGCGATCGATGGTGGTGCTGGCGGCGGCGTTGGCGCTGAGTGTGCTGGCGGGTCATCCGCAAACTTACACTTACATTTTTTATCTGGTGGCGATCTATTTTGTTTATCGCGCGCGACGCGAACAGGTTAGCTGGGGCAGGACGATCGTTCGCTTAGCCGGGGCGATCGGCCTGGCGCTCATGCTGTCCGCGATTCAACTTGTACCTTCATTAGAATACATGCGTCTTTCTACGCGCGCCGAGTTGTCGTTCACGCAAGCGGCAACCGGCCTGCCGTTAGCCGATTTACTGCAAGTGTTTGTCGCTAATGTGGTGAGTCATTTCAATCCGTTGTACATCGGTTGGCTGCCGTTGGCGTGTGCGGCCTTGGCCATCGCCGTGTATCGCAAAAACTCTGACACGCTTTTCTGGTCGTTGATCGCGCTCGCCGGCGTGTTGATCTCATTCGGCGGCAACCTGGCGGTGTTCGATGGCGCGTATTGGCTGCTGCCCGGTTATTCTGTGTTCCGAGATCAGGAACGCAACGCGCTGATCTTTTCTGTGGCCGTCAGTGTCTTGTCGGCTTACGGCGCGGATGCTGTTCTGCGCAGCCAAGCGCGTCGAGTGCGCCAGACGTTGCGAACCGAAGCACGATGGTTGACGCTGGCGGTGATTCTGTCGGTCGTTACGCTCGCGATCGTTTCTTATTTAAGTTCGCTGGGAATTGATCCCACGGCTGATCGATCTGTCGCTCAACCTGTGGCGTTGGCGCTGCTGGCCTCACTGGCCACGCTGATCGTCTGGCGAATCCGATCGGGCCGCTGCGCTCGATCAGGTTATTTGCCGATCGCGATGATCATGATCGTTGCGATCGATCTGGCTACGGCCAACCGATCGATCAACTGGGCGCCGATCGGCAATCCGTTCCCGGCGCAGCTGCCGATTGAAGCCATTCGATCCGATATGGGCTTGAACGAAATTTTTCGCGTGCATAACGAACAGCGCCTGCCGGGACACTCCTTGTGCATGAACGGGCTGAATGAAGTCGGCGGCATCACGCCGATCCTTATCGGCAACTATGATCGATTCATTAAAACTGTTCCGCGCGAAGTGCGCTGGCCGTTGTTGAATGTGCGCTATGTGGTGACGTATCGCAGTGTGCTGGATGATCATCTGGGCAATCCGGTCGATGCCACATTGTTGTCGCAACAAGGCGAGGGCCAGGATGCGATTTATACTTATCGCTTGAATCAAGATCACCCGCGCGCGTGGGTCGTGCATACGGCTGAAGTGAAACCCGATCGATCGGCAATTTATGCGGCGTTAGCTGAACCCGGTTTCGATCCGCTGCGCGTGGCCTACACGCTCGCGCCCGTAGCCACTGCGGCCGCGACTGGCATAGATCAAGTCAGCGTCACTTTGATCGATCCAAGCCGCATGACGCTTGACGCGGATCTCAATTCGGCGGGCTTGTTAGTGGTGAGCGAAGTAAATTATCCGGGCTGGCAGGCGACGGTGAATGGCAATGTTTTAGAAATCGCCGAAGTCGATGGCCTGCTGCGCGGCCTGCCGTTACCCGGCGGACATTCGCACGTCGAGTTTGTGTATCGGCCGCCGGCCTTGATTGTCGGGGCGGTGCTTACGGGCTTGGGGCTGATCGTCAGCTTGACTCTGATCATTTTGATGAAGCGGCGGGCCGCACATGCATGATCGCTCGACGGTCAATCGCGCCGGAGCCGATCGGCGATCACTCGCGCTGGCGCTGGTGATCATGCTGATCGCTTGCGCGCTGCGTTTCTTCCGGCTGGATGCTCAAGAGCTGCGCGGCGATGAAGCCGCCAGTTGGGCACGCGTGACTCAGACGGCCGGCCCGATCGATCTGGCGCAGCGTTTGATCCGCGAAGGTCAGCCGCATCCGCCGCTGCATTACTGGTTGCTGCAAATTTGGGAACGCATCTTCGGCGAAAGCGAATTCGCTTTGCGAAGTTTGTCGGCGCTGCTGAGTTTGATCGTCGTCGCGTTGATCTATCGCGTCACCTTTCGCCTCACGGCTAACTGCGCAGTTTCGCTGGTTGCGATGTCGATCGGCGCGCTCCATCCGTACCAAATTTGGCTGGCGCAGGACGTCAAGAACATGTACGAGCTTGTCCCGATCGGATTGCTGATCGCGACGCTGCTGCTGCCGCGCGTCCTGCGCGGCGATCGACGCGCGTGGATTGGTTATGTGATTGCCGGCGCGTTGAGCGTACTGAGCCACTATTACGCCGCGTTCGGTTTGTTGGCGCATGGGGCATATATTATCTGGAAGCGCATTGATCGGCGCGGTTGGCTGCGTTGGATGGCCGCAGGTATTGCGGTCGTGCTGGGTGTGTTGCCGTGGATCGCGTTGATCTGGCCGGGCTTGGCCGTCAAACAATTCAGTCATCCCAGCCAACAATCGATCGATCAATTCCTGTTGCAAACATTAGGGGCGGCGGCCTGGGGGCCAGCGCTGCCGCAGGCGTGGGCCGCACCCGGAATTTTGCTCGTTGGATTTCTCAGCGTGTTGGGCGGTGTCCAGTTGTGGCGTTCACGCCGCGCGTGGAGCGTCATGCTGGGGGCTTGGCTGCTCATCACACTGATCGGTATCTTTAGCATCACGCGTTTTCGATCGACATACAACACGTTTTATTTGAGCAATGCTTATCCGGCGTTGTATATTCTGATCGCGCTGGGCTTGATGGCTTTGCAGCAGCGCCGTGCGCTGCTCCGCTTGATGAGTGGCGCACTCTTGATCGGCTGTGTGTTGAGTTGGCGCAATTACTATTTTGAACCTGCCTACAGCCGGACCCTTGGCTTGCGGCAAGTAGCAAGGGCGTTGACCGCCGATAGCCGATCGGGTGATGTACTGATCACCAATCAGCCTGATCCGGCGGCGATCTATTACTTGCGAAATCTCGCCATCCCGATCGTGCTGCTCCCGCCCGATCCGGCTGCGCGCCAGGATCAAATCGATCAAGCGCTCGATCAATTAGCGGCCCAGCACGATCGGTTGTGGCACCTGCCGGCGCGCAGTTCGTGGGATCCTAACGGATCGATCGAGGCACAGCTGCGCGATCGATATCTGCTAGCCGTGGATGCTCGATTCAAGTTAATGCGGCTTCAAGAATATGTGCCGCGCCCTGAAACCGCGCCGGAATATCACGCGCTGAAGGTTGAGTTTGAGCAAGGTATTCAATTGCTGGGCAGCTTTGTCACGGTGAATGGTGATCCGCTCGATCGTCAACCGCAGGCCGGTGAATGGCTGCGCGTCACTTTGTTTTGGACGACGTCGGCACCACTGACGGCGGATTACACGGTGTTTGTGCATGCCATCGATTCGAGCGGGCGTATCGTCGCCCAAGAGGACAGTCGGCCGCGGCACAACGCTCTGCCGACGAGCAGCTGGCAGGCGCAGCAGATTGTGTTGGATGCGCACGAATTCCAATTGCCGGAGGCAAGTGCCTTCGATTCGCTGGTGATTCGAATTGGCTTATATGACCCTGTGTCCGGGCAGCGCTTGAAGGTTATGCCGACTGGTGATAGTGTTGAGGTGTGGTCGAGCTCGGCACGTTAAGCTGAACCTTTTTACAATTCTGAGAGTAATGGATACAACATGTTTCGCGCTAACCGGCTTGATCAAATTTTCAACTCAGATCGCACAGGCGTAGCCACCCTGGCGACTATTGCACTCAGTGCCGTTGCCGCGCTGATCGTTGGCCTGTTCGTCGCGCTGCTCAGCGGGCCGATCGCTTTAGGGGCCGTCCTGGCATTGTTTGTGCTGACACGGATTTTGCGACAGATCGAAGTCGGCTTCGCTGCGTTGGCCGCGGTCATTTGCTTGCTGCCTTTTGCCGCGCTGCCGATTAACATCGGCTTCAAACCAACGTTTCTCGATCTCATCATTCTGCTGCTATACGGCGTGTGGATGCTGGAGCGGGCCACGGGCAAACTGGGCCGCTTCGTCAACACGCCACTGACAATTCCCGTCATGGTATTTATAGCTTTGGCTTTGGCTTCTTTCACTGCGGGCTTAGCTTATGCTCCCTTGACGGCAAATGTTGCCCGACACTTTGCCGAGATTGTGTTGAGCATCGTGCTGTACTTCTTGATCACCGATAGCGTGCGCGATTCCGATCGGTTACGCGCAATTGTTAGAATGATCATCATCGGCGGATCGATCGCGGCCAGCCTCGCCATCGTTTTGTATCTGCTATCCCCTTCCACCTCGATCGATCTTTTGTCGCGGCTGAAAGTGTTCGGTTATCCTGAAGGGCAGGGCGTGCTGCGCTTCATCAACGACGATCCGTCTCTGCCCCAACGTGCCACCGGCACCTCGATTGATCCGAATGCGCTCGGCGGTTTGCTCATCATGACTTTGACCCTGGGCGCGCCACAATTATTTGGCAAGCAGCCCGTCCTGCCGCGCTTTTGGCTCTTCCTCGGCCTGGGCGCCATGAGTTTGGCGCTTTTATTGTCGTTCTCCCGCGGGTCATTTCTGGGCACAGGTGCTGCGTTGTTGGTGTTGGGTGGGCTGCGTTATCGCAAGTTGTTGGTCATCATGCTGGTGGCGTTGGCAGCCATCTTGATCTTGCCGCAAACTCAAGCTTATGTGACACATTTTTTTCAGGGTGTGCAGGGTCAAGACTTGGCGACCCAAATGCGCTACGGCGAGTATAGCGACGCACTCAAATTGATTCAGCGCTATCCGGTGCTGGGCGTGGGCTTTACCGGCTCGCCCGATCTTGACACCTATTTGAGCGTGGCGAGTGTGTATTTATTAATCGCCGGCGAGATGGGGCTGGTCGGTCTAGCAGCATTCTTGATCTTGATGCTGACCTTGTTTGTCAGCGCATGGAGAACCCGCCGGGCTGCCTCAAACCGATCGGATGTTGGTGCCATCTGGTGGGGACTGCACGCGGCGTTGATCGGCGCG
>JBGQGR010000102.1:0-8322 GCA_041497495.1 Anaerolineae bacterium
ATTTGAAGTGACTTACCTGCTAGACACGAACACCTGCATCCAATTCATCAACTCCCGCGATACAAACGTGCAGCGGAAATTGTCGGCAGCGGCGCGTGAGGAAGTATTTATCTGCCAGATGGTGAAAGCAGAATTGTTTTACGGCGCATACAAGAGCGCGCGGCGTGAAGCGAATCTGGCATTACTCGTCAAATTCTTTAATGAATTTGTATCGCTGCCATTTGATGATGCTGCGACCGAAGCTTATGGCCGCATACGCGCTGAATTGAAGCAGATAGGCCAACCGATTGGCCCCAATGATCTCATCATTGCCGCAATTGCAATCGCGCACGATGCAACACTCGTCACGCACAATCTGCGCGAGTTCAGTCGTGTCGCAGGGCTACAGTGCGAGGATTGGGAATAAATTTCGACCCACCTTGAATACAAAAAACTCTTGGCGATCAGAGCGATCGGCGGGAGTTTTTCTTTTCCTCTGCGTCGACACGATGTGACCAACTGCGATTCATTCAAACCGATACCCAAATCCCCGCTCGGTGATCAAATGCTTCGGGTCGCCGGGATCGACTTCGATCTTTTTGCGCAGCGTCCAAATAAAGTGCTTCACCTGTTCGACCTCGCCCGCATACGTCGGCCCCCACACTTCTTCGATCAACTGCTCGGTCGAGACGGTCTTATTCAAATGCCGCGCTAACGTTTCAAGCAGCCGATATTCCGTGCGCGTCAGATCGACAGGTTGACCACTGACTATGACACGATGCTGATCGAAGTCAATGGCAAGGTCGTCGCACTTGATCGAGTGCATCGGTGCGGCGCCATGTTGTGCGCGGGTCAACACTGCGCCGACGCGCGCGATCATCTCCGCAAACGAAAACGGTTTGGTCACGTAATCGTCGACGCCCAATCGAAAGCCACGCAGCTTGTCCAGTTCTTCGCTCTTGGCGGTGAGTAGAATGATCGGGGCGACCGACTTCGATCGGATTTGCTCGCACACTTCCCAGCCGGTCATGCCGGGCATCATCACATCCAGCACAATCAGATCGGGCTGCGCTTCGGCAAAAATCTTCAAGCCGATCGATCCGTCGGGCGCATTCAACACGCGATAACCCGCCGTGTGCAAATGCTCGGCCAGCAGTTCGCGCAGCGTCGCGTCGTCATCGATGAGGAGGATGGTTTGAGAAGAGATGGTCATTGCACTCCACAGGTCAGCGGAGGCGGCTCCGTGCGAAGCCTCCCCGTGGGACATGCCGCCGCGATGCAGGGCATGGGAGCCCTGCCCGCTATTTCAACAAGTCTACTGCGCCACCGGCAGCGTAAAATAAAAGATCGCGCCGCCTTCCCGCGCATTCTCGGCCCAGATGCGGCCGCCCTGCGCCTCGATCAAGCGGCGGCAGACATACAAGCCCAGCCCGTAACCATACGCGGCCTGCGCATCGCTGCTGTCGGCGCGATAGAATTTTTCAAAAATGTGATCAAGATCAGTCGGCGGCACTCCATTGCCGAAATCACGCACGGTGATGGTGACTTCGGTTTGATCCGCCTGTACATCGATATCGATCTCTTTTTCATGCGGCGAATACTTGTCGGCGTTGTCGAGCAGATTTGTCAGCACTTCGGCCACCCGATCGCGATCGGCAAACACCAATGGCAGGCCCGGCTTGGTCGGCAGGTGGATCGATCGAGCATCGTGGCGCGATCGGGTTTGATCGACAACCTGTTGAACGATCGGCAGCACCGAGATCGGCTCGGATTGCAAAACGAGTTCGCCCGACTCGATCCGCGCCGTGTTCAGCACATCTTGCACCAAGCGATCCAATCGATCGACTTGTTGATCGAGCACGATGAACATGCGCGCGCAAGTGGCGTTGATCGCGCCGCAGCGATCCATCATGCGCTCGGTCGCGCCGCGCATATTCGTCAACGGCGCGCGAATCTGATGGGAAACCAGCGACACAAACTCGGTGCGCATCTGATCGAGTTTTTGCAACTCGGCGTTCGCGCGCGCCAGTTCTTCAACTTTCTGCGCCAGTTCGCGCGTTCGATCGGCCACCTGTTCGCTCAAGTTGGCATTCAAGCGCCGAATTTCCGCTTCACGATGTTTCCGCTCCGTCACATCCCGCAGAATCACCGACATCCCGATCGGTTTGTTCTGCTCATCGGTCAGACGCGTGGCCGTCAATTCCACCGCGACCGCGCGGCCGGCATGATCGTGAACCGTTGTTTCGTAACCACGCACGAAACCCGCCTGTTGAACATTTTGATTGAGCCACTGCACTTCGATCAAAGCCGCTTCCGTTTGGCCGAACAGATCAGACCAAGGTCGGCCTTTGATATGTTGCACCGTGAAACCAAACAATTCTTCCGCGCCGCGATTCCAGGTTTCGATACGGTTATCCGGGTCGAGCACCAAGATCGCATCGGCGGAGGCCGACATGATCGAAGCGAGTCGTCGATCGATCGCTTGGGCTTGCTTCTCGGCCCGATCGGTTTTCGCCAGCCACCGGCCGACCAACGTCAGCATCCAAAAGGCTAACAATGGGCTGATAACACCGTACAATAATATTTCAATATCGACCGGATCATTGGGGTTCGCTTGAAGCAAATGGCCGGGACCCAATTCATAGATCGCCGTCAACATGATCAATGTAACCGGCAATACCCAGCGCAGAATTGCCACGCGCTGTTGCAGCGCATGATCGATCGGGTGAGTTGTATTCATAAGCACCGTCCTAACAGAGACACATCAGCTGCTGATCAATGATTCTACATCAACACAACTTCGATGGCTAATTCAATCGAGCGAGGCGCAGAGTCACTCATTATTTATCCGCAGCCAATTCGTCAAACAGCGCAGCCAGTTTTTGCGTGGTGCGCCGCCAATTAAACAGTTCCTGCACTTCGGGCGCATCCGGCACAGGCAAAGTATGCTGCTGCCAATGATCGAATAACCCATTTAATGCCCGTTCGATGCCGGGCACATCCTCAGGTTCGACGTGCACACCCAGATGATAGCGGCGCATGAACTCAGTGGCGACGCTGTCGGCGGTCATCGCCAGGATCGGTTTCCCGGCTCCAACGTATTCGCAGAATTTCGCGGTGAGCATACCCCGCTCACGCTGGCGCTGCTGCGGATAATTGATCAGCAACAGCAGCGCGGCGGCTTGCTGCATGCCTTGAACGGCGACGGCATGCGAGACAAAGCCGGTCAGCTCAATCATCGCCGTCAGGTCGAAGCGGCGGATGAGATCAAGATGCTCGGGCACTACTTCGCCAATCAGTTGAATCTTGCACTTTTCACTAAACAGACGATCGCGGTCGGCCAGTGAACGCACCGCTTGAAAAAAGTAGGCGGGCGTTGAAGTGATCCAGCCGACGTGCACCAGATTGAAGGTGGACGCGCTGGCGCCGGCGGGCGTTGACGTTTCAAAATCTTCGGGGTCGAATCCGTTATAGTGCGTGTGTATTTTAGCAGAATGCCCGGGATAATCGATCTTGAGATCAGCAGCGATGGGTTCCGTGGCCGTCAGAAGATGATCGGCCTCACTGATAATGAGCCTTTCGGTAACCCGATCGAACCACCGGCGCCGGCCGGATCGCGCCACGAAGTTTTCGGAGTGCGTCCAGCCATCCCGAAAGTCAGCCACCCACGGCCGCCGAAAATATTTGCCGAGCAGCCAGCCCAGCACGTGCAGATTGTGCGGCGGCGACGAGGTGAAGATGAGATCGATCCGTTCGCGCCGGAAGATCGATCGGGCGTGGGCGAAGCCGCGCGGCAACCAGCGATAACCGTAATCTTTGTGCGGCGCTGGAACTCGATCGATCTCAGCGATTTCCGGCAGCTCGTTCACCAGCGCAGGATCGAGCCAGACCGGCGTGCGCCGCTGCGGATCGACCGTCAACACGATCGGCTTCCAGCCGAACTGCGGCAGATACTTGACGACCTTGAGTGTGTGCAGCACCGGCCCGCCGCCGATAGGCAGAAAATCGTGGACGATGATCAGAACGTTTTTCATGAAGATTGTGCGCGCCGTCGATCGATCAGCGCTTGATAGATGCTCGCCAGCTGCCGAGCGATCTGATGGGAGTCGTGATACTTCTCCACATACGCGCGGCCGCGCCGGCCAAGATCGTGGCGGCGTTGACCATCGGTGAGCAGCCCGGCTAAGACTTCGGCCAAGTTGTCTGGATTCGCGTTGACGATCGGACAATCCGGCATATAACGATCGAGCAGTAACGAATTGATCTGGCAGACCGCCGGTTTGCCAAACGCCATCGCTTCGATCGACACCAAACCGTACGTGCCTAATATTACTTGATCGATCAAGAGGTCACACTCGCGCACCAGCTGTAACGCATCACGCTGCGGCAGATTGGTAATCAGCCGAAAATCAAAATCGAATCGACCGCGCAGCGCTTCGATCGCGGCCAACACCGCCGCAGTCCCTTTGACCAAACGGTTGCTGGGGTTGTGCACGATCATCGGGCGTGTATTGTCCGCGCGCGGATAATTCGGCTGAAACTCGGCCAGATCGATACTACGATTGCTGCTATGCAGCGCGCTAAACAAGTTCGCTTGCAGGTGCGGCCGCAGCACCGGATCCGAAACAATACATTCGCAGCCCGCACTGGCAAACAACTTCTGGCGTGCCGCCGATTCGGCGCGGCTATCCGCGTGTGGATACAAATTCAAACTGCGAGCGCGCGCATAAGACGGATACATTTCGCTTTCAATCTCGGCAATGCGAATATCCGAACCCCAAAATTCGACAACGCCGGGTTTCTTCAACCACGTGGCAATTTTCAGATCGAAATTGCGCGGCAGCGCACATTCGCCGAAGTGCCAATGCAGCACATCCGCCCAGTGAATGGCGCGCAAGACATGCGGCAGGTTGCGCAATCCGCTGGCGCGATACGCCCAATTCGTGCGTCGATCCACCCGCAGCGCTTCAAGACTATCCGACGAAACCATCGACACCGGATTGATCGCCAGGCCGCGCGCGTGCAGGCCCAGATCGTTTTGGGCGCGCACCAACACATCCATTTGCGAAGCGATGTTCAGTGGAAGATGCAGAACACGCATCGAAACTCCATTCCGTCATTGCGATAAGTGCGATAGCGGTAGTGCGTTCAGAGCGCATCAGATGTGAGCGCGACGAAGCAATCTCACTGACCACCAAACGAGATTGCTTCGTCGGCCTTCCCTCAGTTCGCGCCACGCGCTTCAATGAGGAGGTCTCCTCGCAATGACGCGTTACGTCCGGGCCAGGCCCACTGCCCGATAGATCAACCCGGCCGATCGGGCTGCCGCCGGATCGAATAAGCGCCGTCCGTCGATTACGATCGGCGTGCGCAGGATCGATTTCAGTTTGATCACATCCAAGTGACGATACGCTTCATGCGCGACCATCAACACGGCCGCATCAGAATTTTTCAGACAAGTCCATACATCGATATCAAAGGGCTGCACCCACGGATCATGAATGACAACGCGCGCGCCGAGTTCATACAATCGATTGGCCGCCACGGTGCTGGGACTATGGCGAGTGTCATCACTGTTTTCCAAATAAGCATAACCCAACAACGTCACCTGCGCGCCGTCGATCGCGCGTCCGCTATCTTTCAACGCTTCGACGATCAGTTCGACGACATGCAGCGGCATCGCGTCGTTGATCGATCGTGCGGCCGGAATCAATCGAGCCGATCTACTGACCGGCTTGACTAACAGCCATGGATCTTTCGGAATGCAATGGCCGCCCACACCCGCGCCCGCCAGCAGCACATTGCGCCCCGGCGATTTATTCACCAATTCGCGCACGCGCAAAAAATCGCCGCCGCTGGCTTCACAAATCAAGGCAAGTTCATTCGCAAAAGCGATATTCACATCCCGATACGCATTCTCCGCCGTCTTCACCAGTTCTGCGGTGACCCAATCCGCCGGATCGAGATCCGCTGCAACGATGTGTCGATATAAAGCGATCATCGTTTCGGAAGTTTCCGGCGTGCCGCCGCCGCAGACGCGGCTCATCAATCGCAAATTGATCAGTAGCTTGCCGGGCGTGATTCGTTCCGGGCAGGCGCCTAAATAAAAATCGGTGTGGCACTGTCGGCCTGAAGCCTGTTCGATCAGCGGCCGCACCACTCGCTCGAGCGTGCCCGGCGCGATGGTTGATTCAACAATAATCAGTGCATCCTCCTTCAAGACCGATCCCAAACTGCGGCAGGCCGCCTCCAGCGCGGCAAAATTCGGTTGATGCTGCTCGTCGATCGGCGTTTCGACATCGATCAAGATCACATCGGCGCGGGAGAGTTCGGCATACTCGAGCGTGGCGTGAAATGATCCGGCAGCGATCACTTCGGCCAGCAGCTCCGCCAGGCCCGGCTCGTAGCCGCCGATGGGACTTCGTCCCGCGTTAATCATCGCCACTCGATCGGGTTTGAGATCAACGCCGATCACGTTGAAGCCGGCGCGCGCAAACGTACAGGCCACGGGCAAGCCCACGTAGCCCAGGCCAATCACGCCGAGGACTGCTTGGCGTTGTTCAATTTTGTGGCGAAGTTGGTGAAGAGACATTGAACCTTATCACTCGATGCTCCGTGCCGGAAGTCACGATCGCTTGCGCCAACTCGAGCGCCCGCAAGCCCGCCTCGCCCGTGACGCGCACCGGCGCTTCACCGCGCACCGCCGCCAACCACGCTTCGAGTTCGGCGCGCAGCGGTTCGGTCTTGGCCAGCGCATAGCGGACCATGCGGCCTTCACTCACGCCGCGCAGCAATTGCAGCGCATTCCAGTCGCCACCGTGCATCGTCGCATTTTCAAATAAAGATAAATCTTGGGTGAGGTAATCGACGCGGAACATGCCGCGTTCGCCGGTGACGTACAGTTCGCGGATTTTGGTGGGCGTCAGCCAATTGATCGTTAAGGTGCCGATCATGCCATCGGCAAAGCGCAGCACGCCCGTCAACAAATCTTCACGCGCGCCGTGAATGCGCCGCTCCGTCTCCGCAAAGACGCGCACTACCTGCGAGCCGCTGAGATAACACATCACATCCAGATCATGCACCGCCAGATCGATCGCCACGCCGGCATCGCTCGCGCGAGAGAGCGATGGCCCCTGCCGCCGCGCCTCGATCTGAAACAGCCGGCCAAACTCGTGGTGCGCTAATCGATCTTTCAGCGCGACGATCGCCGGATTGAAGCGCTCGATGTGACCGATCATCAAGCGCACGCCCGATCGATCGGCGGCCTCGATGATCGATCGGCCTTGATCGACATTGAGCGCGATCGGTTTTTCGATCAGCACATGCATGCCGCGATCGATCGCGGCTAACGCCACTGCCTGATGATCGATCGTCGGCACGGCAATCGATACCGCCTCCGGTTTTTGCGCGATCAGTAATTGCTGAAAATCGGTATAAGCCGGAACACCCAGATGTTTGCCGGTGGCTTCGGCCAGCGCCGCGTCGATGTCCGCCACGCCGACCAACTCCGCGTCCGGCATCTCTGAATAGACGCGCGCGTGATGCCGGCCCATCGCGCCTACACCAATCACCGCCACGCGCGTCACAGTTGATTGACCTCGGCCACAATCACGTCCAACTCGCCTGGAGTCAATAAAGGATGAACCGGCAGCGAGATGACTTCACGCGCCAATTGTTCGGCAACGGGCAAACTTACATCGCCAATTTTTTCGCGCACATATCCTTGTCGATGCAGCGGCACTGGATAATACACGCCCGTGCCAACGCCGCGATCATTCAACTGCTTCACCGCCGCAGCTCGATCGCGATCACCATCCACGCGCACCGTATATTGATGCCACACATGCCCATAACCTTCTTTCGAACGAGGCGTGATCACACTTTCGATCTTGGCATTGAAGTAGTCCGCGTTCGATCGACGCTGCGCATTGAATTCGTGAACCCGATCGATCTGAGCTAACCCGATCGCGGCGTGCAGATCGCTCAGCCGATAGTTAAAACTCGCGAACTCATGCTGAAAGCGCTGGCGCATGCCGTGATTGCGCAGCAAACGGCAGCGATCCGCGACGGCGTCAGCATTCGTCGTGATCATGCCGCCTTCACCCGACATCACGTTCTTCGTCGCATATAAACTGAAGGCGCCCGTGCCAAAACTGCCCGCCGCTCGATCGTGATATGTCGCGCCGATCGCCTGACAGGCATCTTCGATGATCTGAAGTCCGTGCCGATCGGCGATCGATTGCAGTGCGTCCATCGCGCACATCAAACCATACAAATAGACAGGCATGATCGCTTTGGTGTGGGGCGTGATCGCTCGTTCGATCAAATTCGGATTCATGTTGA
>JBGQGR010000103.1:0-8243 GCA_041497495.1 Anaerolineae bacterium
CCCACCGGCCCGACAATCTCCGGAGCGTTGCCGGCGGCGATCAGGGCCCGCAAAGCGTCATACGAATTCTGGCCAGTGTTGAAGACAATGTTTAACAGAACGCAGACTTCCTTCTGGGACGCGTTGTAATTGTCCACCCAGGGTTTTTCTAGTTTCACTTCCGCCGGATTAGTACCAGAGCCGAGGCCCACGAACCAAGTAACCTTGGTGGCAGCCGGGTCACAGCCTTCGCCGCCGGTCTGAACGGGCGGGGGAATGGTGGGGGTAGGCACAAGTGTCGGTGCCTCAGTCGGCTTGGGTGCAGTCGTCGCTACAGGCGCGGTCGTCGCTGCAGGCGCGGTAGTCGCTGCGGGCGCGGTCGTCGCTGCGGGCTTAACAGCAGTAGCAGGCGCAACAGCGGGCGCGCAGGCGCTCAGGATGAAACTGAGCACCATTGACAGGGCAAACATCAACTTCAAATTGTGTTTCATGGTGTCACTCCTAGTTTGAGATTTGGGAACGCTTGAATATCGACGGTAGACGAGTAAGTGAACGATCAAGTTATTTGCCAGGCTCTCCTCCTTTTACCTGATGCGTCGCTCCACATGAAGCGCGCACGATGAACTCGGTCGGTAGAATAATTCGACGTGGAGCGGAATGGGGATGTTGAATCAAATCGATCAGCGTTTCAGTTGCCAGCTCGCCCGATCGATGAATCGGTTGTCGAACCGTGGTTAAGGGCGGATCCGTGCGTGCGGCAAAAGGCATATCGTCAAAGCCGACGACCGCCACATCCTCTGGAACACGCAAGCCGGCTTCCCGCAGCGCACGCAACGCGCCGACCGCCATCGTGTCACTTGCCGCAAAGATTGCATCTGGCCGGCGAGCGATCAGCTTTTTCATCGCACCGTAACCACCCGCTTCGGTAAAATCGCTTTCGATGATCAGATCTGAGTCAACGAGCTGGCCCCGATCGCGCAGGGCCGCGATATAGCCGTCCAGCCGATCGGCTCCAGCAATCATGTCATGCGGCCCGGCAATCGTTCCAATTCGCTTGCGGCCTAATCGAAGCAAATGCAAAACTGCTTCGCGTGCGCTCGCGATATTGTCGATATCGACATAGTTGACTCGACTGTCATTCGGATGGCGTCCATTTAAGATAAAGGGCAGATCGCCTTCCAGCAAGGCTTGGACCACCGGATCGTCCAACAGGTTAGAAGCGACGATGACACCATCGAGCAAACCGCTATGCATAATTTGACGGATGGTGCGGCGTTCATATTCGGGTTCGGCCAGCCACAGCATCACTGAATGATCGTGAACATTGCACGCAGCCGAAACTCCTTGAATGAAACTGGGGAAATATGGATCGGTGAAGAGGGCGGCTACACCCATTGGAATGACTAGACCCAGTACGCGGGTGTAGCCTTTGGCCAAGCCGCGTGCCGCAACGTTCGGTTGGAAATTCATCTTGTGAATGATTTCCAACACCCGTTCGCGGGTGGCCGGGCTGACGTTCGGGTGATTGTTGAGCACCCGTGAGACAGTGGAACGAGAAACTTTGCCAAGCTTAGCGATCGTTTCAAGATCCATTTTTATGGGAACGCTCCCAAAACATTCGCTTAAAAATGCCGAGTGCACCGCATTTATCGAGATATTAAGGGAAATTCGAGCTATTCAATTAGTGCCCAAACTGATATTAATTGGGAACGCTCCCAATATATCATTGCATGAGCCAGTTGTCAAGTACCAAAATTTGATTTGCGGCCATTTAACGAACTGACCGCTTATTCAATTATCTCCGCTAGCTCTTATAACTTCATCCCTACCCCATTCAATCTTCACAAGTTTTTTACACCGCACTGCTATAGTCAGCCTGCAGTTAAAACTTAGCAGTTGATTGCATGGAGGTGCAACATGAAAAAAGTATTGATTATCTTGGCAACCATCGCCGGGGTCATCGTTTTAGGCAACGTGCTGATTGCCGGAGCACAGAACGGCTCAACGCTTGATGCGCGCATGGGACCGGCGATGATGGGCAGCACTACCGGAACTTACACCGGCACTGTGCCCTTTGGCCGCGGAATGCATGGCGGCACATACACCGGCACGGTTCCATTCGGCGGACAGATGCACGATCAAATGTCGCAGATGAATCAAAAAGTATTTGAGGCTGTGTCCGCGAAGTTGGGCATGACCAGCAGCGACCTACTCTCGGCTTTGCAAAACGGACAGACACTCACTGATCTCGCAAAATCGAAGAATGTACAACTCAGCGATCTACAATCGGTCGCCGATGCCGCTCGCACAGCTGCGCTCGACGATCTGGTCAAGCAGAACGTCATCACCCAACAGCAGGCCGACTTGATGCTGGCGCATATGCAGGACATGCGAATCTTGGGCTTTGGTGAAGGCCTGCACGGCTTCGGCTTGCATGGACACATGCCTGGCGGTTTCGGACCGAATAGCGGATTTCCCGGACGTGGTAGGATGCATGGTTTCCCCGGCGGCCTCCAACAACCGCAACAGCCATCGGTGACAACGCCCTCGAATCAAGGCTAAGAATTTCATACACCAAAATTTAGAGACGACCCGTTGGGTCGTCTCTATGTGTATTTGACGATTAATGCCGAATGGTTTACTCTAGTTCCATGCCACAAACTATTTTAGTTGTCGATGACGAACTCGAAATCGTCAAAGTCGTCCGCGCCTACTTGGAGCAGAACGGCTTTCGCGTCCTGACTTCATCCGATGGGCAGCAGGCTCTGGCGATCTTCCGCCACGATCGACCCGATCTCGTCATTCTCGATCTCAATCTACCGTCGCTCGATGGGCTGGATGTCTGCCGATCGATCCGGCGTGAATCCAACGCGCCGATCATCATGCTGACCGCGCGCATCGAAGAAACCGATCGCTTGATCGGCCTCGAAATCGGCGCGGATGATTACATCGTCAAGCCGTTCAGTCCGCGTGAAGTCGTGGCGCGCGTGCGCGCGGTGCTGCGCCGATCGATCGCCGCGCCCGAACAACCGGCCAGCCTTTCGATCGGCGATCTCAAGATCGATTTGGACAAACACGAAGTCTATCTGCAGACCCGATTGATCGATCTCACGCCCAGCGAGTTCAACATCTTGCATGCCATGGCCGCGCAGCCAGGCCATGCCTTCTCGCGCATGGCCTTGCTCGATGCCGCGCAGGGCGAAGCGTATGAAGGCTACGAGCGCACCATCGATGTGCACATCAAAAATTTGCGGCAGAAATTGGGCGAAGATCCGCGCAACCCCGTCTTCATTCTCACCGTGTATGGCATCGGCTATAAATTTAGCGACAAACTGAAAGACTGACCAGGCGTCCGGTGAAGTTAAGTCTCTTCTGGAAACTCATGCTCTCCTTTGCGCTCGTCGTGGCGATCGGCCTCGGCGCTGTCGTGCTCGTCGCTAATCAAGTCACCAATCGCGAACTGCATGAATTCATGATGGGGACGGATACCGATGCTGGCGTTGATGTGACGCCCGGCATGATGCTGGGCAGCGCCGGCCCGCCGCAATTGCGCCAACCGGTGATCGATCGAGTGAATGGCGCGATCATTGTCGGCGGCTTGCTCGCATTGGCGGCCGCACTCGCGATCGGCTTTGTGGTCTTTCGCAGCATCACCCGCCCGATCGATCAACTCACTCATGCGGCTCATGCGCTGACCCGCGGCGATCTGTCGACTCGGGTCGAAGTGGATGATCATCCCACGCGCCTGGGCACGGATGAACTTAGCGATCTCGGCTCGGCTTTCAACAGCATGGCCGATCATTTGCAGCAGGCCGAACAACTCCGCCGCGATATGACCGCCGACATCGCCCACGAACTGCGCACGCCGCTAAGCGTGATCCGCGCCAATCTCGAAGCGATGATCGATGGTGTCTATCCCGCCGACGGCGATCACATTCATACCACGCTCGATCAAGTCAATCTCCTCTCACGCTTGATCGAAGACCTGCGCACTTTGGCTTTAGCCGAAGCCGGGCAACTTCCATTAGTCAAACGGCCTGCCGATGTCAGCTCATTGATCTCAAGCGCGCTCGCTTCATTCGAGACACAAGCGCAAGCCCAGCAGATCGATCTGATATCCAACGTCGATACACATCTCCCCCTGATTGCGATCGACCCCGATCGGATTCAGCAGGCTCTCGCGATCTTGATCGCTAATGCATTGCGTCACACACCCGTCAACGGATCGATTAAAGTATCAAGTCATCAAGAAAGCAATCAAGCAATCATTGAAGTCGCCGATACCGGTTCGGGCATCGCGCCGGAAGATTTACCGCACGTCTTTGAACGCTTCTATCGCGCCAACAAGTCTCGATCGCGCGCCGCGGGCGGCGGCTCGGGGTTGGGCTTGGCCATTGCGAAGAGCATCATCGAAGCGCATAATGGTTCAATCGTAGCGCGCAGCGAATTGGGTAAGGGTACAACAATGAGAATTGAATTGCTTATATAATCCCCGAGACACAGAGGCACAGAGAAGAATTTAAGAACTCCGTGTCTCCGGTACGCACTGCGTGCTTTACCGCAGGTGTGCGTCTCTGTGGTAAGTTTCAAGACAAATGGCGAACGAAGACTATATCAAATTGGATTCATTCATGAAGTGGCAGAACCTGATCGAGACTGGCGGCCAGGCGAAGATCGTCATTCAAAACGGCGAGGTGAAAGTCAACGGGAAGAATGAAACGCGGCGCGGAAGAAAATTGATTGACGGGGACAAAGTGACTTACAACGGCAAGACAATCGTTGTGCAATTAGACAATCCATAACTACAAAGGCACCAAGGCACTCAGAAAACTCTGTAACTCCGTAGTTTATTTTTCAAAAAGGGTGAGCACGAGGCTCGCCCCTACGACATCAAATTCTCAACAACCTCTCCATCGCCTCACGAATCTTCTCGACCGTCGGCACGACCGAATCCATTAGGCCCGGATTGTAAGGCAATGGCACATCCGGCGTGGCGAGTCGCACGATCGGCGCATCGAGGTCGAAAAAGACTTCTTGCGCGATCGTCGCGGCGATCTCTGCTCCAAAACCAACCGTCCAGCCATCTTCATGCACGATCAGACACTTGCCAGTTTTTGATACAGACTTCAACACCGCGTCTTTGTCCCACGGTACGATCGTGCGCAGATCGATGATCTCAATGTTCACTGTGGGCGAGGAGACCTCGCCCCTACTTGCTGCATCCAAACATCTTTGCACCATAGAGCCCCAAGTGATCACAGTCAAATCATCGCCGCGCGTCAAAATATTTGCGACACCAAAAGGCAGCACGTACTCATCGCCAGGATACGGTCGACGCGCGGGCGCGGTGTCATACAATGCACGATGCTCGTAGAAAAATGTCGGATCATTGCCACGCAACGCGGATCGCAACAAACCGACCGCGTCTTCGGCATTCGACGGATATGCGATGCGCCAGCCGATCGTGTGCGCGTGAAATGCTTCGCCGCTGACGCTGTGCCACGGATCGCCGGTCTTGCGTCCGAAGCCGACGGGCATGCGCACCACAATCGGCGCGGCGAACTTGCTCATGGTGCGCCAGCGCAGGGTGCCCACATTGTTGATTTGTTCCGTCGCGGGATCAGCATACTTTCTAAATTGAATTTCAGGCACGGGCATCAAGCCTGCTAATGCCAGCCCGACTGATCGACCAATGATGCCGTCTTCTGATAACGATGTATCGAACACACGATCCGCGCCGAACTTCAATTGCAAGTCGGTCGTCGCGCCATGCACACCGCCCTTCACGCCCACATCTTCGCCAAAAATCATCAAACGCGGATTGTTGATCAACTCAGATTCAAGTGTGCGCTTGATGGCATCGATCATGTTCAAGCGTGTGGCTGGATCGATTATTTTTGGCGTGGTCGATCCTTCTGGCAATTTTATGCCATCGCCGATCAGTCCACCGATCGATTGCGGATTCGATCCGTCGAAAAAGACGTGCCGCTTGGTCGATGCGGGATCGGGTTCGGCTTGAGCTAACGCCCGATCGCGCGCGCTGGCGACTTCGGCCTCCACCGATTGTTCCAGCGAAACCCATTCGGCTTCGCTCAAATATTTTTGATCCGAAATAAATTGTTTTAACTTCGGCAAAGGATCGCGCGCTTGTTCAGTTTTGATCTGCTGCGGAGTTTTATACGATTGATTATCGGTGAAGGAATGGCCGTTGAGGCGCGGCACCACCAATCGGATTAAAGCGGGACCGCGATTCGATCGAACATACTGCAACGCTTGATCGATCTTGATCGATGCATCGATCGGATCAGTCCCATCGCCATCGATCAAATATAGACCGGTGAATGAAGATAAATTTTTAGCGAGATCGCCGCCGGGCGTTTGATACGTGCTGGGCACGGAGAGACCGTAACTGTTGTCTTCAATCAAATAAAGGTAAGGCAGCGATTGAGTGGTCACGATATTGAGCGACGCCCAAAAGCCATTCGTCGCGGTTGAACCATCGCCGCCTAAAGCGACGAGAATTGATCCAGCCCACTCTTTTTCTTTCAGCACGCGCGATCGATAGGTGATCGCATGCGCCCAACCGACGCCGGGTGTGTACTGCGAGCCGACGTCGCCCGAGGCGGGCATGACCAACGCGCGCCCGCGTCGATCGAGCATGTGCACCACGCCGATGTCGCGTCCGCCAGTGGGACTGCCCGATTTCGCTAATGATGCCGCGAATGATTCTTCGGCGGTCAGTCCGCTCGCCAACAAGAATGGCCGCGATCGATAATAGACTGCGGCCGCATCGTGCGGTTGATCGAGCATCAGGCCGATCAAGATTTGCGACAGTTCGTGGCCGCGCGCGGAAAATTGATAAGTGACTTTGCCCGCCGGCACGAGTTCGGTTTCTTCAATGCGATCGAGCGCGCGCGAGGTCAGCAGCAACCGTGCCGCTTCGATCCACCGATCGGGATCAAGCGGGACTTTGATGGATGATGATCGCTTAGTGGCTGATCGAACTGACTTCGTTGAAGTCGTAGGCATGCCGAGCAGTCTCCTCCGCGCGCAAGTATAAATCGATCCGCAGGGATGAACAAGTGAGGCGGCGAGTCAATTGCTCGGCTTTATTCGGCTTCAGGTTGAGTTACAGTATGAGATCGACTATTGCTATTCAATCAAACGGGTGTATGCTGTAACCGTCATGGTCGTGACCGACGACCTGCGCCCGCAGGCATTCTGCGTCCGATTAACGGAGGAATCTAAAATGTCATTGAACAGACGACTCATTAAACTTGTTGTGTTGTTACTGAGCATGTTATTCGCCGCGGTTGCGGTAATTTTGATCAGCAATACCAGATTGACTCTGGCGCAGGGCAATCGACCGGCTTTCGGATATACACTCGTCGTTGGTAATGATGCAGACACCCCTGGCTTGCTGTGCGGCACTCCGGCAAACTGCACGCTGCGCAGCGCGATCCAGATCGCCAACAGCAATGGAACGCCAGACTTGATCGTCTTTACAACGGGCACGCACGTGATTACTTTAACTAATGGTTTCCTGCCTACTTTGGTTGAAACCACAACTTACATTAGCGGCGTTGATACCACCTACACGCCGCAGATCGTCAAGATCAATGCGAATGATATCGCGCAGGCGTTTGTCGTGTCCGGTTACGATATTCTCTTAGACCATCTGCGCATTTATGGAGCGGGTCCGGGCTCATCAAATATCTACATCACGGGCGCATCACGGCATGTGGTGATCTCGAATGACTCAATTGGCATCGACGATCCGTATGTGGGATCGTGCAATCTAAGTCCCGATTCATACGGCGGCATCTACATCAATGCAACCGGGTCGCTGCCCGGCGGCGACGGCCGCGTTTACATCTACGGTGACTATATTATTTGTCATGGCAATGCAACTAGTGAAGGCATCAGTTTGGTCGGCACGAACAACGTCGTGATCGGCGCAGATGCTCTGGGCAATGCTGGCAGCAATGAACACAATATCATCAACAACAACGCCGGAAACGGTCTGGTCGTCAAGTCCGGCTCGCACGACAACTTCATCCGCAACTCCGACTTTGGCGTCAATGCCAACTTAGGTGTGTTGATCACCGGCGGCAGCTATTTCAATGTGGTGAAAGAATCCTCGATCTACTACAACGGCAGCACCGGTGTGCAGATCGATGGCGGCGCGCAGTTCAATCGCATCGGCAATCAAGTGGGCGCGCCCATTACGACGGCGAACACGATCGGCGGCAATACAGGCGACG
>JBGQGR010000104.1:0-8148 GCA_041497495.1 Anaerolineae bacterium
GACACCATATGATGCAATGAAGTATCCGCTGATTGTGTTCGACTATCGCGCGCCGCAAGATTATGCGCCGAATTTGTTGGTGAAGAGCAACGGCTACTGGTGGCAGTTCAAGATCGGCAATGATGGTTATGCGTCATCGAAGTATTATCAGAATATCAACTTGCCACCGCTGACTAATGACGACAAATGGCATCATGCGCAAATCGATGTGTTAGGTTACTTGCGATCGGTCGAAGCGGAATCAGCCGCGTTCCAAGTTGATGAAGTGGTGCTCGGCCAAATGCGTCTGCGCAAATACATGCAAGTCCTGCCGCTCGATAACGGCGCGGTCGGCAGCGCGTACTACATCGAAAACTTCGCGGCACTCTCGCCCGTTAATCAAACTCAAATCCCGATGAGTTGGGCTGGCCCGTCGGGTTTGAGTTATAACGCATATAGTGTGGCGTTTGATCAAAAGAGTGATACTCAACCCGCACCCACGCCAGCAACTTCAGCCGCGAATGGTACGGCCTCGGTGCCAAGTGAAGCCAGTGATGGTTTGTATTACTTCCACGTGCGCGGTCGATTGGCGAATGGTCAATGGACGACTTCCGCTAACTATCCGCTCGTGCTCGATCGCCAGCCGCCAACCATTGGCGAGGTGACACCGAGCGATAACGGCGCGGGCGGTCCGAACTTCATTCAAGCCACGATTGTTGATACGAATGGTCTTGATCTATCAAAGTTGCAAATTCAGATCAACAACAAATCGATCAGTGTTGGGCGAGGTGTAATCTTCGATCCGAAATTCAATGCGCTGCAAATGCAGCCGTACGCACTCAAGACATCGCTGCCTGCCATGCCAAATGGACAAAAAGTGACGGTCGCTTTGAATGTCCAGGACTATGCGGGCAATGCGCTGGCTTCGCCTTTTAGTTGGTCGTTCGCCGCCGATGTGCCGATAGTATCTGGCCAGCAAGTCCGTGCGTTGACGAAGAATGGTGGCGAGTCGCCCGTCCTGTCGCCGGATGGAAACACGGTAGCGTTCATCACTAATCGATCGGGTACGCCGCAAATTTGGTTGATCAGTGCAACGGATTACGGCGATACAGCGAACAGTGCGCATGCGTTGATCGGCGGCAATGCCAACACGTTCGATCCGGCCTGGTCGCCGGATGGTAACTCGATCGCGTTTGTCAGCAATGCGAACGGCTCGAATCAAATTTGGGTTAGCGATCAAAATGGTGGTGGCGCGAAAGCGATCACTTCGGTCGATGGATCGATCGGCAGCCCGACGTGGTCGCCGGACGGGCACATCATCGCTTTCGTGAGAGATGGCAACGTCTGGCAAGTCAATGCAGATGGCAGCGGCTTGCAGGCGGTTACCACTTATCCCGATCGACCGATCCAAAAAGTGAAGTGGCAGCCGAATGGTAATTTGTTGGCCGTCGACTTCAAGTTGTACCAGGAGACGATTGAACTTTACGATTTGGCGACGGATCAGCTCACGCCCTTAACGAACGGCGGCGTTGAGCATGATCCCGCTTGGTTGAATGGCTACACCGTGTTGTACGCCGCGCCGCAAGATTTGAACCAACCGGATGCGATCTGGAAGATCAACACGGATGGCAGCGATGCGCGCATGATCGATGGCAGCGGTTTGCCCGGCGTGGCGGACACGCAGCCGTCGTCCGCGCTGGACGGCAGTTCGATCGCGATGGTGTCCACGCGCAACGGCACACGCGACATCTACGTGCAAGCCACATTACAGATCGCGCGTTTCGATATCTCACCGTCGACCGGTATCGTGCCGGGCGATTCGATGCAGATCAATTACTCGTTGCCGGTCGATGCCGAGGTGACTTTGCAAGTGTTGGGCGCGGACGGTAAGCTGCTAAAGACGTTGATCGATAAAGTTCATGTAGCGAAAGGCGTGCAGGCAATGACGTGGGACGGTACGGGCAGCGATGGCAAGCCAGTGCCGTTCGGGGATTATCAGTTGAAGTTGTCAGCCTCGATCGCGGGTGAATCGATCGAGCGGTATGCAACTGCCCGCGTGCTAGATGCTTCGAACATTGGCAAATTACAAATCCAAATCAATCAATGGGCGAATCAACCCGCCACGCAGCTCGATCTGCGCGTCGATGTTTATCCCAGCGGCCTGCATCTCTCACCGGCCGCGCCGAATAGCTACGGCGATTCGCCATTGTATAAGTTGGCTGCCGGCCAATATGATGTGGTGGTGACTTATCAAGGCCAGCGCTATGAATTTGATCGCATTCAAGTGCAAGCGCAGCAAACGACGAATCAAACGCTCGATCTGCATTTGGGCGGGCTGCAAATCAGCGTCGAGTCTGCACCCGGCCAGACCGCGAGCGATGCGTTTGTCACCATCGTGCGTCACGGTGATCCGGCTTCTGCTTCCGTGGCCTTCAGTTTTGGCGGCACCAATAACTTTGTTTTGCCGCCGGGTCTTTACGATATTTACACCGAGTATCAAGGCGTGCGCAAGACGATTACGAATGTTGAAGTCCAGACAGCCCAGGTCACACCGCAGACGGTCAACTTGGGCAGCGGCTTGCTGCACTACGATGTGTTCGCTTATGCGGGTCAGGTCGCTTATCCAGATAATCTGCTGGTCTTTGCCTATCGGCCGGACGATCATCAAACCGTGATTGGCCAATCGCTGTTCCGCAATCCATTTGATATGCTCTTGCCCGCGGGCAACTACGATCTTTTATTCAAATATGGATTAGGCCACAGCGCAGGCGGTGGCGGCGAACTGCAGGATTGGGCGAGTGGTGTTGAGGTTCAATCGGGTGAAACGATCAGCTTGACGCGCAACTTCCATTTGGGTGAAGCCCAGATCGATATTGTGGAAGCAGTAGGCAAGGCCGCCGATGTTGGGTTGACCACTTTCTATATCTATCGATCGGGTGATCGATCCACGGTCGTTGCTCAAGGCTTGTTTGTGAATACCGGCAAATTCCAGCTGCCACCTGGTCGTTATGAAGTCATTGCACAATACTTTACAACGGACCTGGATAAAATAAATCCGCCGACAGTCTGGCAAGTGACTGAAGGTCAGCTGGGTACGGCGTCGATCAATTTGCATGCCGGGCGTGTTCAGATTCAAGTGAATGATGCGCCGGGTCAATTGACGGACAAGAATCGTGTTGTCGGCTATGCCTATCTCGCCGGCCAACGCGATCGGTCAATCTCGAGTATCGTATACGTCAATCCGATGTCGCTGATCGTGCCGGCTGGCGTCGCAGTCGACATCGACATCACACTTGATGGCAAACATTTGACCTTCAACAATCAGATTGTTCAAGAAGGACAAACGCTGACGCTGAATGTTAATGCGAGTGATTTCAAGTAACAGTTGATCGAACAGTGTCTGAGCGGCCGTGGATCGATCGAGATTTCAAGATCGATTCGGAATTTCGATCGAGCAGGCGTATGGCGCGATTGTGGATCGATTGATCGATCAAGAATTATTGGAGTCAAATGATCGCTGCCTGCGTTTGACGCCGCGCGGCCGCTTGTTGGGCAATCGTGTGTTCGCCGAATTCCCGCCGGATCGATAAATACGCAGTAACCCCACATCATTTACCTCCTCCATATTTTTCCACGCAGCATCCTCTGTTGCGGCCGCATGTGCTATGATATGCTTTTGCAAAAACCCGGGGCGGCTCGCACGCCGTCGGATTCGGACACAACATGCTTGAAGAATCAAACGTCAAATCAGCAGCAATGCTTACGGATCGGCAGACATTGCGCCGAAATGTCGCGGCACTGCTCACCGACAGCGCCTCGTTCGGCATGGCGATGGGCTTCATGGGCTACACCACGGTGCTGCCTGCGCTGGCGGCTGCACTGACGAACAATTCGGAACCGTTAGTCGGCTTGATCACAACGCTGTGGGTGGGCGTATGGCTGTTACCGCAACTGCCGTTCGGGCGCTGGATGGCCGGTCGGACGCGGAAAAAGCCGGTATTGATCGGTTCATCGATCATTGGCCGCAGTTTTATTTTGTTGTTCACGCTGGCGCTGGCCGCGCGTTTCGATCAATCGATCTTGTTTGTATTGCTGGCCGTGGCGGTGATCATCTTTCGCGGCGGCGATTCGATGTCGGCCGTGGCGTGGTTCGATATCATCAGCAAAGTGCTGCCGTCCAATTTGCGCGGGCGCGTGTTGGGCGCGGCGCAGTCCGGCGCGTTCATTTTGGAATTTGGCGCGTCGTTCGTCGTGGCTTGGGCGTTGGGATCGAACGGCCCGGCCTTTCCGCTGAACTACGCCGTGTTGTTCGGCGCGGCATCGATCGGGTTGCTGGTCTCGACGCTCGCGCTGTTATTCTTGATCGAACCGCATGCCGATGTGTCTGATAACGTATCGGCGCAGCTGAACATCAGTGATCATACGCGGCACATTCTGAAATCCGATCAATCCTTCAGGCAAATTTCGGTCGCGCGATTATTGATCGGCATCACCGCACTGGCGACGCCGTTCTATGTGCTGCATGCGACGCGATATCTGGGCGTGGCGAAAGATTCGATCGGTTTGTTTCTGGCCGCGCAAACGATCGGCGGTGTGATTTCCAGCGTCGCGCTCGGCGCACTCAACGAACGGCGCGGATCGACCGTCGTCGTGCGCATCTCAATGCTGTTGGCGATGGTGCCGCCGATCTTGGCGGTGATCCTGCATGTGGTCGGCGTGGGCAATATTGACTTGGCGAAGGCCGGTTACATTCTGCTCTTCGCGGCAATCGGCGCGACGGATGCGTCGTTCCTATTGGGCTTCCTGACATTTGTCCTCGACATCGCGCCGCCGAGTGAACGCACGGCGTACACCGGGCTGGCGAATACGATCGGCGGACTGCTGGTCATCGCGCCGACGATTGGCGGCCTTATGTTGCGGTACACTTCTTATCCGGTATTGTTTATCGCCGCAGGGATCGGACCGGTGATCGGCTTGCTCGTCGCGCTGCGCTTGCCGCACGTGCGGCATAATGAAGTATGATCCACGAATGAAAACGAACCTTCTGAAGAGGGCAGGCAAACACGAAATGAAATTGGTAGGGGCGATCGGTTGATCACCTTTTTATCTACGAGGGAAAATGGTAAAGGCAAGCCGATAGGGTTGCATTCGGATCGATGCACAGGTCGATCCCTGGAGAATGGTAAGGGCAATCCGATGTGATTGCCCGTGGTTCGATCCGCAGGTCGATCCCAACATGATGTAAATGACATAGACCGGAATCATCAGCGCTTCTTTTGCAAGTTACGCTGCCATTGGTCAACGGTATCGGCGATGACCTGCAACTTCTTATTCAGTCGCGGACGCGGCGTTTCGCGCTTCGATTTGAGTCCCAACTCGATCTGCGCATCTTCCCAATCTCCCATGATGTCCAGATCAACCCGATTGGCGGCAAAAGCCTGCTCGATCACTTGCGCGGACTCGACGGCTTTCAGATCGATCAGATAACTGATCAGGAAGCCATTGAGTGTGGGATCATTCTCGTCGAATTTTTCCAATTGTTGACTCAGGCTGAATATAGATTGATCGCGCAGAGTTGTATAGCGGCGCGCGATCCATTCCAAACTATAAGCTGCGGCAATACGCGCGAACATGCCGTGGGCGGCCTCGGCCAGATAAACGCTGAGGGCCGGCATGGCTGCTTGTCCGATCATACTGAAGACTCTGGGAATTTCTTCACCGATCCAATCGTCGTCGTCAGCGTCGATGCGCTGCAACAGCGTGAGCAGCGGCTCGATAGCCTCGACGGCGCGGAGTTGGCCGAGCGCGCGCCAGGCGTGGATCGGTGCCCACACTTCGCGGCTGTCCCCATCGGCTTCATTAAGTTGATCATCTAAGACCATGCGAATGAGATCGGGGATATGCGCGGCGGTGAGACCCATCGTCAGATAAACCGGCCACTCTTTTCGCGCGCGCGGAAGGCCTAAGTTGAGCAAGCGATTGACGGGATAGGGATACGGGCTAGTGAGTTGATCGGTCATGCGCGGAAATCCTTCACTCGATTTTTCTACTGGGCACTTTACCCTCACCTGATCAACATCCTGATCGATCAGCGCCGTGTCACCTCTCCCTGAAAGAGAGAGACAGGTGAGGGTCGGTACCAAAATAGAAACTTTCGGTCATCACTTCATTGCTGAGAGTTCACTAACCACTAATCCACTATTTACTCATCACGCCGCTTTCGCCAATCCATGCGCAGGGCTGCTCAACACCTCACTCAAATCATCACCCAGGCGCACGACGCTGACCGGAATGTTCGACGCGACCAGTTCGCCGATGACGTTCTCGCTGCCGGGCGGCCCGCCAAATGATTTCGCTTCGATCACGACCGAGGTGACATGCATGCCGCTCCTGCTTAACTGTCGCGCGACTTGCACCCAACGCACGTCGGTCGAAGGTGAGATCAGCACCAGTGTGGTGCCGCGCATCATCGATGGCGTCTCGCGATACAGCACTTCCTCAAATGGGACGATACCGCGCGCGCGCATGACGGCCAATGTTTCCAGAATCTTTTCGAATTGCCGCTCACCCCGATCAGCCGGCACGATTTCGCGCTTCTGCCCCAAGGCGACAAGACCTAGCGTTCGATCGCGGCGCAGGAAGAATTGCGCGATCGATGCGGCGGCGCTGATCGCATATTCTTCGGTGCTGGGCGGCAGCGGCGTCATGCGCGCAGTGACAGTTCGATTCAATATTTTAGTGGCGTCCTTCAATTCGATTTCGGGCAGATGTCGATCGCCGTAATGCACCCCCGACCATAGATCGAGCACGATCCACACATCGGCCAACGGATCGAGTTCGAACTCTTTGACGATCAATCGATCTTTGCGCGCGGTGCTCTTCCAGTGGATGCGATTGAACGGATCGCCGGGCGCGTAATCGCGCACACTGGCCGCGTTCGTCGTCACGTAATGCGTGCGCCGCCTCAGCGCATCACCGCCGGGCAGAATGCCCATCGGTAGCGGAAACGATCGAAGTTGCGCGGTGCTGGGATACACGACGACGTTCGAGGTATATGCCAGGCTGTACGGAATGCGGAACAAGCCGAACGGATCGCCGCTGGTTAATGAAATGGGGCCGAGCCTGAAGCGTCCGCGCTCGCGGCACATCGTGCGCACCGTCCACGAATATTCCGTGCGGCCCGGCATGTTGGACACGATGTGGCTGGCGTGATGTCCCGGCAGATCGGAATCGTCGTCAACTTCCAGCCACATATTTGGGATCGAGCTTCGATTGCGCAGCACGAACGATTCGGTGATCGTGCTGCCGACTTGCGCGCGGCGGGCGCGGGTCTGTCGGACCAGCTGCACCCGATCGAGCGCCGTGCGCGACCAGAAGAAGGACAGCCCCAGGACGATCACGACCACGTAAAAGATCATGAAGAAGATCGATCGCGTAGTGCCTAAGCCCAGGAGCAAGGCGACGATTCCAATGATGACGACTGTGCGAACTCGAGTCATGATGTCAATGTTTAATTAACAATGAACAATGATCAATGGGGATGCATTGAAAATTGTTAATTGCTAATTTGGTTTTACCGATCCTCCCGGCACCGGCACGGTATTGAGAATCTCTTTGATGATCTGTTCCGCGTCGACATCCTTGATGCGCGCCGACGGACTGACAATCATGCGATGCGCCAACGCGAAGGGCGCCAGCGCTTTGATGTCATCCGGGATCGCATAATCGCGCCCATCGAGCGCGGCGCGGGCTTGCGCGGCACGGAACAGCGTCAATGATCCGCGCGGCGATGCGCCCAGATAAATGTCGGCATGCTTGCGCGTTCGGCCGACGATCTCGACGATGTAACTCTTGACCAAGATGTCCACGTAAATATTGCGGATCGCGGCTTGCGCTTCGAGCAGTTCCGCAGCGGCGATCACTTGCCCGAGCGATTCGAGCGGATGAACGCGCTGTTGCGAATCCATCACGGCGATCTCGTCCGCTGCTTCCGGATAACCCAATCGGACGCGCAGCAAAAACCGATCGAGCTGCGCTTCGGGCAACGGGAACGTGCCTTCGTATTCGATCGGGTTCTGCGTCGCGAGCACGATGAACGGACGCGGCAGCGGGTAGGTGATGCCGTCCACCGTTACCTGGCGTTCTCCCATCGCCTCCAGCAGCGCGGAC
>JBGQGR010000105.1:0-8148 GCA_041497495.1 Anaerolineae bacterium
CGTCGTAGGCAAAGCGCGCGTTACTGGCCGAGATGTCTTCACCCGAATCATACTGGCCGTTGTAGGTTACTTCGCCATCATCGTAACCGATCCAATGCGCACCGGGTGTCAACAGTGTACCGGTCGTGCCGGACACAAAGGCCGTACCGGAAATTATCACGCCGTCACCCGTCTGATATTTGCCATCCGTGTCGCTATCGATCCACAAGCTATCGCCGCTTGACCAGTCGTTGGAACTATCAGCGTCTTTCCAATACACATGATCATTCGACTGGAATGGAGTCTGACCGGTGCGCGCCGTATTGTCGCTGCCCGCGCCGTTGGATAGAGTTCCATTTCCATCAACGAAGCTGCGCTGCAGCAAAGTCATGCTGCTGGTCGTATTCGTCGGCACGCTGATCGAATCCGATCGAATGAGCGTGTCCACGCCCGATTGGTAAGTGCCATTCCCGTTGTTATCTTTCCACAGGGCATCGGTGCCGTCCGTCCATTCCGTATCGTTGTTTGCATCATAGAAGTAAACCTGATCTTCGGCATCGAACCATTGATCGCCGTCGACGCGCGCTGGATCGTCGGCACCGCGGCCGGTCGTCGCTGCGCCGTCGCCGTCGATCAACCACGTGATCTTGTTATCGAAATAGTTGTAGTCCCACGTTTGATCGCCGGTCAAAGCCCAGATGTCTTCACCACTGTTCCAACTATTGCTGGTGTTGTCGTCACGATAAACAAATTCGTACATGGAGGGATCGAGAACGGCAGTGGCCGTTATGCCATCCGTCAACACACCGCCGTCATACACGATCATCGAATCGTCCGTACTGGTGTATATGCTGTTGCCGTTATCCTTCCACAAGGCATCCAGCGATGGTGTCCAGTGATGATCGTCATCAGCGTCATACCAGGCAACTTGATCCGTTGTGGTGAACCACTTACGCTGAACGGGATCGATCCCGATCTGATCGGTCGGCAAGATGCCCGATCCATCGGTTGCTGTGCCATCGCTGTCAATGAAGCCATTATTACCAGCGAGGTAAGGCACACCTTGAAAATCGTAATACGGCGCTACCGAATCGACCAGAAAATCATTGTGGAAATATAAGTAGTTGGCATCCTGCGTCCAGTAGACGTGTGCGATCGGCGGGCCAAGCGGATTATCGGGATCGGGCGCGAGCGCTTGCTGCGCGCCGCGAAATTCGCCAATCGGATCGACATACGCGGGCGGGAAACCGCCCGTGAAGAAGCCTCCAATATAGTAAATGTCCTCACCGTTGTCGTAGCGATTGTTCGCCAGCCCAGTATAAATATATTCAGCATCGTTGTAGACGAAGGGGCTGAAACCATACGGCGAGCCAGAGCCAGGGCCGATGGTTGGGCTTGTGCTCAGTCCGTTTAATTCGAAGCCGGTCGTGCCAGTGACAATCGTAAAGCCGACAATGATCACATCGGTAAACGGTGCGGTCTCAAAGATGCCGTCATTGTTGTTGTCGAGCCACAATGTCATCGTCGCCGGCTGCCATGAAGTAAAGGCCATTGGATTGCCAGGATAAGTCGGATCGGTCCAATACACATTATCGGCGGCATCGAATAACTGCTCGTCGACAAAAGACATTGTATTCGAAACGCCTGGTCCCGGCACGATACCATTACCATCGACGAACTGGCCGGTGAACACACCATCGATCGTCGGCGTGACGATCGTCGAGCCGGTGTAACTATAAGCGGCTGTGGCCTGAACCCGATCGGCTGGCGGCGCGATCGGAAGACTGGACGGGCCGGGTGGACGCGCCGATCGATCGGGCTGCAAGATAGACCGCGGTTGCGGTGCAGTCGAATCGCACGGCGGGGCCGCCGGCATCCGCGAAGCATAGCCGATCGACTGAGCGGCTGTGGGGCTGACATTCCACAAGCAGAGTGACAACGCAGTCATGAAGAACAGAATTCGACGCATGAGAATCCTCCTAATAGCCAAAAGCCACTAGTGCTGTGCCGCCTACAAACAGGCCGTTTGAATCACGGCACACACATGGAAAAATCTATGACCGGCACGAATGTTGAGTAGGCACAGCCTTGAGGAGAGAACGCCTGCCAAGTGAAAGGCAACTGGCTGCGAACGCTATAGAGTATAGCAAAGATCGAACACCTAAGTCAACTGCCAAATCTGGGCGTGTCTTTTACACAGCGTTTGGACAAAAATTAAACTGTCGTCTTGCGTCAGTACTGCAACTGCCGCCAAGCTTTGGCTGTCATTTGAACTGGTCTTCACGGCAATCGAGATCGGTCAGCACTAATCGAATCCAAGGTTGGAGATTTGTTTTTGGGTCACTCACTAACCGATATTCGCGCAGCGCCCGCACAGGCTCGTTTTGTTTGAGCAACAAACACCCGCGCAGAGCATGCGCCGGCGCAAACAGCGGATCGATCTTCAAGGCTTGCGTCAACGCTCGATCGGCATCCGACGGGTTGTTCTGAATCATCTCGGCTGCCGCTAACCCGACGAGTGGATCAGGCCGATTGGGCATCAAGTGCGACAAGGCATCAAATTGCGGCTGGGCTTGATTAGCTTGACTCGCCGCCAGCCAACTTTCGCCCGCTAATGTTCGCAATTTAATCTGTTGTTCCGCAGAAAGACCGGCCGAAGTTTCCACCAAGCCCTGCGCCGATGCTGCGATATTTGCAAAAGAAGTTCGCGCGCCGGATATATCGCCCTGCCCTGCTTGTTGATTCGCCTGATTGAATCGCTGCACTAGCTGATCGATCTGCGGCTGAATGGCGGCATTAGCCGATACGGGTGTCGTGACTGACGGTGGATTCGGCGGTTTCGATTGACCGACCACAATAACCCCAACGCTAATTAACGCGATTAAGATAGCGCCAAGTCCAAACCATAATTTCGTTCGATTAGCCTTAAAGGCCGGAGAGGCTTGAAGCGGCGCAGTCGATGTCAGTGGAGGTTCAGCCATAACCGTTGGAGTGGCTAGTGCGATTGGCGCAGCTGGCTCGATCGGGATGGAGCGGGCAATTTCCGTCGAACCAGATAGCAGTGCGTGATCGAAAGCCGAGATCAATTCAGCCACGCTGCCAAATCGATCATCGCGTTCTTTGGCCAGCGCTTTCAACAACATGCGTTCAACTTCTTCCGATAACGACAGCTTGATCGATCGCGGCAGCGGTAGTGGCGTATAAATATGATCGTGAATCACCGCATACGGTGTGTCGGCTTGATATGGCACGCGGCCAACGAGCAGCTCATACATCACCACACCCAGGGAATAAACATCCGTGCGGGTGTCGAGATCCGATCGGCCTTGAGCTTGCTCCGGTGAAATATATTGCGGCGTGCCTAAAAGCGAATCCTGCGACAACGTCGATTCGCCGGCCTGCGCGATGCGCGCCAAGCCAAAATCGGCCAGGAACACACCGCCATCCGGCGTCAATAAAATATTGCTCGGCTTTACATCGCGATGCAGCACGCCCTGCGAATGCGCATACGCGAGTGCATCGCCGGTCGGATCGAGCACGCGCTTCATCTCCTGCAGCGATAGATCGCCATTGCCCAAGCGCGCTTTCAAGGTCTCGCCATCGATGAAGCGCATCACCAGATAGGGCTGTCCAGCGTGCTCATTGAAATCATACACCGGGACAATGTGCGGATGCTCCAACTTCGCCACGATGCGCGCTTCACGCTGAAAGCGCGTCAGAAAATTAGCATCTTGCTTGAAGGCAGGATGCAGAACTTTGATCGCCACGTAACGATCGAGCGCGGCGTGGTAGGCCTTGTAAACCGTCGCCATGCCGCCGCTGCCTAACTGCCCGATGATCTGATAGGGGCCGACGTTCTCGCCGTTTGAAAAAGTCATCGTGTTCCTCGTGCGCGCGATTATAGTCTGTAACTGTACAATGCACAATTTTCATGCAAAAGACTTCATGAAGATTTGCCACTAACACGTGGCGGCTGACGGACACTCAATGCCGATTATTCACCAAGCCGCCAATCATGGTATCATTGCCCTCTATTCATTCTGCATTGTGCACTCTGCATTAAGAATTGATCCCGAATGGACCTCGCACCGATCGTTCTGGCTTACTTACTGCCCATTGGCGCGATATTGATCGCGTGGGGCGGCTGGTCCGACGATCGATCCCGCGAGAATGCCGCCAGCGCTTTGCTGGTCATTGCCGTCGCGGTGATGGCTTACGCCGCGATCGGTTTTGCGTTCCAGTTCGGCGGCGTAGGCTTGCGCCTCGATGCCCCGATCGGTTTGCGCGGACTCGATCGAATGTGGTCGCCGGTCAGCGCGGCTAATAATCCATGGGGCGTGATCGGGCTGGAAGGATTTTTGCTCAATGCGCAATCGACCACCAGCGGCGATACCGCCCTGCTCTTCGCGCTGTTTCTGCATCAACTCCCCATCGTCATCGCTACCACACTGATTCCAACGCTGACGCTCGCCGGGCGCGTTCGCTCCTTCAGCCTCGTCATCATTGCCATCATCACGGCAAGCATCATCGTACCAATCGTAAGCATGTGGTCGTGGGGCAACGGCTGGTTATCAACACTCGGCAGCACAGTGAACTTTGGGCACGGCTTCATCGATCCCGGTGGTGTAAGCGCGGCCTACTTCGCGGCCGGAATGGTCACACTGGCGATCTTGATCGCGTTGAAGATTCGCCGAACATCTACGGAGCCGATCGACCTGCCACACCTGATTGCACCACTCCGATCGATCTTCGGCGCGATCGTGTTTGGCCTCGGTTGGCTAGCCTGGCTGCTCACCGATCCGTTTTTGCAAGTCAACCGATCGATCGATCTCTCTTTCGCGGCCACGAATATTTTACTGGGCGCATCCGCCGCAACTTTGCTTTCATTAACTTATAGTTGGTTCACCACGGGCAAGCCAAATGCGCTGCTCACTTCGCGCGGCGCAATGGGCGGCTTCATTGCACTCGCCGCGTCTGCGCCCTTTGTGCCGACGTGGGCCGCCATGGTCATCGGCGGCATCGCGGGCTTGTGGACGCCGATCGGGATGTTCGTGATCGAGCGATTGCAGCTCGACGATTCATCTGGATCGATCGCGACGGCCGGACTGGCGGGTTTATGGTCGCTCATCTCGATCGGCTTACTAGCCGACGGGACTTACGGCGCGGGCTGGAACACTTTAGGTGTGAAAGAATATCTTGGTGCGGCGGGGCAAGGCGTAACCGGCATGTTGGCCGGAGCAAACTTGCGCAGCGATCCCGGTCAGATGTCCGCGCAGATCACCGGCGTTATTGCGATTGGCTTATTCTCGTTTGTTGTGGCGTGGTTGCTGCTGAGGCCGTTGCAAAGATTGACAATTTGATCATTTGTCATTTTTCATTTGTCATTGCTTCAATCACTTCTTCATCACTGACCTGCTCAAACTTCTCGTAATACTGACCCACCGCCCAAAAATCGATCGGCATCGCTAAGCACACCACACGATCAGCTTCATGCCGCAAACGGCGCACAACTTCGTTGGGTCCCACCGGCACTGCAGCGATCACTTCCTGCGCGCCTGCGGATCGAATCGAGCGTAATGCCGCGATCAACGTCGAGCCAGTTGCTACTCCGTCGTCCACAACAATCACGATTTTATGCGTTACAGCTAAGCGCTCGCGCCCTCGACGGTAGATCGCCGCCCGACGCCGCATCTCCCGTTTCTGGTGATCGATTTCAGCCTCAAGATAACTGGGGGACACTCGCAGCTGGCGGAGTAACTCATGATCAAGAATGATTGTTTGGCCATCTTCGGCCACAGCGCCGATCGCCAATTCGGGATTATCGGGCGCGCCGAGTTTATGCGTGAGGATCACATCGAGGGGCGCAGGGATCGAGCGGGCGACGGCACGGCCAATCATCACGCCGCCGCGCGGGATCGCTAGAACAACAATCGGCTCAGATCGATCGCGCAGATCGATCAAGGCGTCGGCTAATTTCTGGCCCGCATCAATGCGATCGATGAACATGCTGATGATTTATTTAACCGCTGAGACGCAGAGTCGCGGAGAAATACAAAATAAACTCTGCACCTCCGCGGTGAATTCATTTCCCCTTCAACGGCGCGCGTGAGATGACGGCATATACTGCGCCATGCGGTTGAAGATCGCTGCGGATCAAGGCGACTTGCGTGACCTCGAAGCGGCCCAACACACCGATCGGGTTCGCGCCAATAGCCGCGCCGATCTTCTTGAGATCAACCGGCCGCACGTCGCGAGACACGCGGCCCAGCGTCAGGTGAGGCGAAAATTCTCGACGCTCAGTGGGATAGCCCAGCGGCGCAATCGACGCTTCGACCGCGTGCTGCACGGCGCTGAGGTGCTTGGCGTTTTGATCTTCGTACACGCCGATCCACAATATGCGCGGGCGCTGCAGGTTGGGGAAACAACCTGCGCCGGAAATTTCCACGGCAAACGGCGGATGTTCGGTAATGCCCGCTTTTAATGAAGAAGCGATCAACTCAATTTGATCATCCGGGGTTTGACCGAGAAACTTCAACGTCAGGTGAATGCCATCCGGCTTGACCCAGCGCATGACGTTACCCGGTAGCGCTGATTTCAGGCGCGCTTGAATATCACTCAGTTGATCAAGGATCGCCTGAGGCAATTCGATAGCAATGAAAGTGCGAATGGCATCCATATATTTCGTTGTGTCATTTCGACGAGCGACGGGAGGAGAAATCTATGTGCCGATTGGCGTCGATGCTCAGCAGAGATTGAGATTTCTCGGTCTGCGGCCTCGAAATGACAATAGCGTGTTCACTTGTCTGTATCAAATGATCGATTAACAGTTGATCGAATTCATCCGGCCGATCGTCCGTCATGGAATGGCCGACGTCGGGCCACTCCACCAATCGGGAATTGGGAATTCGCAGCGCGGCGAGTTTGCCTTGCGAAGGCGCCACCGTAAAATCGCGTCCGCCGACCAAGATCAAAGTTGGCGCAGTGATTTCTTCCAAATGATCTTCCAAATGCGCGCCGACGACGGTGCGCAGACTGCCCAGCGCGGCATTCAAAGTGGTGCGCTGCAAATCTTGCTGCTTGCGTTTGCGACTCGGATCGCGCATCAGGCCCGGCGCGGCTAATGGCCGCAGCGAACCGATGGTCGAGAAAAACTTTTGGCGGCGCAGCCAACTCAAAAAGCGGCGCGCGGTTGGCGATGTCAACAGCAGTTGGACGGAGAAGGAAAGTTCACCGGTGATGATTGGGGCAGCGGCCAGCACTGCGCTCGGTTCCATATTCAGCGCCATGTCTAGGGCGATCGTGCCGCCCATGGAATGTCCCACCAGAGCCGGTCGATCAAGTTTCAGTTGATCGCACACGGCTAACAGCGTGGCCGTAAAATTATCGAGCGAGTACCAACCATCGGCGGGCTTGTCCGAATCGCCAAAGCCCACCAGATCGATCGCGGTGGCGCGATAACCCGCCGCAGCCAGGCGGCTCATCGTGCGCGCCCACATGCGCCAGGACGAAACCCAGCCGTGAATCAGCAGCACATCCGGCCCGTGCCCGACTGTTTGATAATGGATTTTCAGATCATCGACGACGATTGACGACATTCATCTCTCCCGTCTTGATTTCATTATAGCATGCGCGTAAAGAGCTTCATCCCTTTGCCCATTTCGCAATCACATTTTTTGGTACACCCTGAGAGTTTTTACGACCGAAGGGCGCGGGGATGACGATGCTTTGGTGCGTAATTCATATTACGAGAGGGGAAAGCATGAACCTCTCAGCGGCAATCGAGGTATACTTGGCAGTGTCATCACATTTGGAGCGCCCACTCATGACTGATCCCAAATCCACAGCACAGAAATTGATCGAAAACGTCGAACGTGTCATTATCGGCAAACATGATACGGTGCAGCTGGCCGTCGTCGGTTTGTTGTGTCAGGGTCACTTGTTGATCGAAGACGTGCCGGGCGTAGGCAAAACGATGCTCGCCAAATCGATCGCCAAGTCGATCGGCTGCGAGTTCCGCCGCATTCAATTCACGCCGGATATGCTGCCCAGCGATGTGACCGGCGTGCGCATCTACAATCAACAGACGCACGAGTTTGTGTTTCAACCCGGCCCAATTCAAGCCAATATTGTATTAGCCGACGAGATCAATCGCGCCACGCCAAAGACGCA
>JBGQGR010000106.1:0-8147 GCA_041497495.1 Anaerolineae bacterium
CGTATCGCTCTCGGTCGAACCGACTGAAGTCGTGTGTATCATCGGCCGATCGGGTTCCGGCAAATCGACGCTGCTGCGCTGCATCAATTTTCTCGAACAACCCACGCATGGCTCGATCGAAGTGGCTGGCCTGAGCGTCGATGTGCAACAAGCACGCTTGACCGGCGAGCAGCGACAAGTGCTGCATGAGATTCGGCTGCAGACCGGCATGGTTTTTCAGGAGTTCAATCTCTTCCCGCACCTGAGCGTGATCGAAAACTTGATCGAAGCGCCGGTCACCGTCAAAGGGTTGCCGCATGATCAAGCGATTGCGCTAGCCGAGAAATATTTGGATCAAGTGGGCTTGATGTTCAAGCGTGACGAATTCCCGAATCGATTGTCGGGCGGACAGAAGCAGCGCGTCGCCATTGCCCGCGCCTTGACGATGGAACCAAAGGTTATGCTGTTCGACGAACCCACTTCGGCGCTCGATCCGGAATTGATTGGTGAAGTGCTGGAAGTCATGAAACAGTTAGCCCGCAATGGCATGACGATGTTGGTCATTACGCACGAGATGGACTTTGCACGCGATGTCGCCAATCGAGTGTTGTACATGCACGAAGGCGAGTTCATCGAAGAAGGCACACCCGCGCGCATGTTCTCCGATCCGCGCGATCCGCGCACACGCCAGTTCCTCGATCGGTTATTGCGGCAGTAAATTCAACTATCATGGCGAGGAAGCCGCAAGGCCGACGACACTTGCACCGCAATGTCCTGCGATGGTGCAGCTGCAGGATGTACTACGGAGCAGTGCAGGTGAGCAATCTCACTTGATAGTTTAGGAGATTGCTTGGCCCCCTAAAAGGCTCGCAATGACGCTGATGACTATGCCCTCACCCCAGATCACACGCCGCGAACCATATCATGGCACTCAAGCCGTAGCGCGCGCGATCAGCATCTTGAAAGTTTTTGAAAACTCCACCGCCACCTTAACTGCCGCCCAGATTGCGGCGCAGCTCAAACTCAATCGCAGCACCGTTCATCGCTTGCTCAGTATTCTAGAGACCGAAGGTTTCATCGCCCGCGAATCGTCTTTAAGCGATGAGGCGCGTCACAGCGCTTATCGATTAGGCCCCGCGCTCGTGTCGCTCGGCGGCATTGCTTTGCGGCAAATCAACATCCGATCGATCGCCCTGCCCCACCTGCGATCGCTGGCGCAGCTCAGCGGCGAGACGGTCGATCTGGAAATCTTGATCGGGCGCGAAGTGATGATCATCGAAGAAGTGCAGGGCGAGCACGTCCTGCGCGTGGGCGTCGGCGATAATATCGGCGGACGTTATCCGGCGCACACGACTTCGACCGGCAAAATATTGTTGGCGGCCTTGAACGATGATGACCTCAAAGAATTTTTGGCGAGTAAACTCGACGCTTTAACGCCCAACACGCTCATCGACAAGCAGCTGTTACGCGAACAGATCGATCTGATCCGCAAGCAAGGCTGGGCCTCGGCCTGGGAAGAGTTGGAGATCGGCTTGATGGCCGTTGGGGCGCCGATTCGCGATCGGGATGGGCAGGTGATCGCGGCAGTCAGTGTATCCGGCCCGACGGTACGCATCAACAAGTTGCACATCCGCGAACTGGCGCCGCTGGTGATCGACTGTGCTAAAAACATTTCGCGCGACTTGGGTTTCATGAGGCGCTGATGTCGCGCGTGATAACTTGACTTTCGCATGCTATGCTTGTATAACATGCGTAGTTTACTCAGGCCAAAGGTGCAGAGTGGAGACAGGTGCCAGCGTGGAAGCAACAGATAAAGCACGACCAAGCGGACAGCTATTTCTATTTCTCTTGTTCTTCAGCCTATTGGTTGGTTGGGTCGTTGTCAGCTGGCGAGAGCACCAAATCTTTTTGGCGGTCGCGCGTTGGCTATGCATGATTGGCCTCATGTTATTTTTTCTTGCGCTAGTGGGCCGCGAAGTCAACCATCGAGTCGATGGCGCACTTATCGATGCACGGAATAAGCTTAGCTTGTCCCGTCTACAGATCCTATTGTGGACGATCCTGACCCTATCAGCCTATTTGACGATAGTCCTGCCCCGCACTTTGCCCAATGGTTTGGACGCGGTAACATCCGCTATCGTCAACGAGTGCCAAACCAATGTCAAGAATTCCGGCAGCGGGGCAAACCCCGACGAGGCGTGTATACGGGAGCCGTTAAACATATCATTCCCGCCCGAACTGATCTTAGCCATGGGCATTAGCGCAGCCTCGTTTGCCGGATCCAGCCTCGTGCAGAGCAGTAAGAAATCTAAGACAGTGAACATCGAGGCACGGGATGCCAAAGTCGATGCGGCCCGGCGGCAACGAGCTATCACCGATGAGGCCCGCGCTCAAAAGCTGGCTGAGCTCAATCGACTAGCGCAAAGTGCCGCTGATTTGAAAACGGAGTTGGAAGCTGCTCAGAAACAATTCAATGAAGCTGCGGTTGACGCCAAACCGGACGCCCAAATTAAAGTGAATGCAGCCCAAGCCCGTTATGATGCCGCCGATAAAGCTCGCCAGAAGGCTGCCAACGAATGGCAGCTGGCCGAGGATGCGTTTACCAAGGCCGATCAGGAATTCGCCAAAATCGAGGCTGATACCGAAAAGGCTAGAGTGGAGTCAGATGGATTGCTGCATAAGAACGCCTCGACCGCGGATGCGCGCTGGGCCGACCTTTTTCGCGGTGAAGAGATCGGCGACTACCAACTGATCGATATGTCTAAGGTGCAGATGTTCTTCTTCACCCTCGTGATCGTTTTCGCCTACGGTGTGGCCGTCGCTTCGCTACTGCAGGATACCACCGCTCTGCGGCATCCGCTGATAGTCACTTTGCCATCGTTTTCGTCAAGCCTGAATACGCTACTGGGAATTTCGCACGGCGCCTATCTGTCGGTCAAAACCGTCGATCATACCAAGACCGGCAATTAGCCCCATCACTTGACTCAACGAACTTGCCAAAATCCATCAGGTCGATTAATCGTTAAACTAGCGTTAGCAGGAGAGAACACTATGGGTGAGAAAGTTAGCATCGGCAAAATTGTGTCAGTCAACGCAGACACGAAAGACGGCGTTATTATGCCTGTGGATGAAACTGACGATAAAGGGGTCTATTACCAGTTCGCCGAGTTCGCCGACATCGACGTCGCGTATCCAAAAGAAGGTCAGCTGGTACAATTCGTCAAAGAGGATACCAACGCCGGCATTCAGGCCAAACAGATCACGGTTCTAAGTCCCAGTAAAAAGATGGCGAGCTAAGACCGTCCGGTTGTCTGCCGATTCACGCGACGCGATCCCCGGCGTGGACTATACTATGTCTCGGACAAAAATTTCGCAAATGAAACGGGTCTCTGATATGGAGGCCCGTTTTGTATTAAAACTCAATTGACGTTCCCACTTTTCTGCGCTAAACTTCGGCATATAGGCAGACCTCCATGTCTGCCTTTTAAATGCGTATACTTTTTTACAAGGACTGGGGCAGATGCCGACGACCTACCTGGAGCAACTCAAAACTCGCCTGGGCCAGATCGACGATCTCAATCGCGCGAACGCACTGCTGAGCTGGGATCAGCAGACTTATATGCCGCCTGGCGGCGCGACCGCGCGTGCCGAGCAGCTCGCCACGCTGCAAGAAATCTCGCACGAGATGTTTTCCTCGGATGAAACGGGGCGGCTGTTAGAGGCGGCGACCGAAGAGACGGCGCAGGCCGATCCCGATTCGGACGAAGCACGTTTGATCAAGGTCACGCGGCGCGATTATCACAAAGCCCGCAAAGTTCCGGCGGATCTCGTGGCCGCGATCGCGCGGGCAACCTCCAAAGCGCTTGAAGGCTGGACGCAAGCCCGCGCCCAATCCGATTGGAAGTTATTCGAGCCGCATCTGGAGAAGATCGTCGATCTCGATCGACAGCTAGCCGACGCGATCGGCTACACCGATCGAATGTACGACGCACTGCTCGATCAATACGAGCCGGATATGAAAACCGCGCAGGTGAAAGCGACTTTCGACGCGCTCAAACCGGAATTGATCAATCTGGTCAAGGCGATCGCGCCCAAGGTTAAGAGCGCGGATGATCAAGTGCTGCATCGAAACTACGACGAAGCGAAACAATGGCAGTTCGGCCTGGAAGTGATCAAGCAATTCGGCCTCGACTTCAGTCGGGCGCGCCAGGATAAATCAGTCCACCCCTTTACCACTAATTTTTCGATCAACGACGTGCGTTTGACGACTCGCGTCAGCAGCGATTTCATCTCACCGGCTTTGTTCGGCACACTGCACGAAACCGGTCACGCTTTGTATGAACTGGGCGTTCAGTCAGACTATGATCGAACGCCGCTGGCAGGCGGCACTTCGCTGGGCATGCACGAGTCGCAATCGCGAATGTGGGAAAATTTGGTCGGCCGCAGCCGCCCGTTCTGGAAATATTTCTTTCCGCTGCTGAAGAAGACCTTTCCCGATCAATTAGCCGATCAAACACCTGAATCATTTTATCGCGCAGCGAGCGCGGTGAAGCCATCCCTGATCCGCGTCGAAGCCGACGAGGTTACGTACGGCCTGCACATTATGCTGCGCTTCGAAATTGAAAACGAGATGCTGGAGCGCAAGATCAAACTCAGCGATGTACCGGAAGCGTGGAACGCCAAGATGAAAGAATCGTTGGGACTGGTGCCGCCGACAACGGCGCTGGGCGCGCTGCAGGATATTCACTGGTCGATCGGAACGATCGGTTACTTCCCCACCTATCAACTCGGCAACTTGATCTCGCTGCAATTGTGGGAGAAGATCAATCAAGACATTCCAGACTTGATGACGCAGATCGAACACGGTGAATTCACCGCGTTGTTGACGTGGCTGCGAAAAAATGTGCATGTGTACGGGCGCAAGTTCACCTCGAACGAATTGCTAACGCGCATCACTGGTCACGGCTTGGATGCAGGGCCGTATGTGAAGTATCTGAAACAAAAATATAGCGATATCTACGACATATAAAACAAAACTGGAGGGGGTTGATACCTCGCCAGTTTTTTTATTTACTGATGTTACGCAGTGCCACACCCGCGCCCTTCGGTGGTAAAACCCTCAGGGTGTACCAAAAGCGGATGTCCAGTCATCTTCGTTCTGGATTCCCGGCTTCGCGGGAATGACAATCGAAAGGAGATCGATCATGCCAACTACTCCTCACCTCGAAAAACATTTCACGGCTAGCGATACGATCCGCGACATCGTCATCGGTATGTCCGATGGGCTAACGGTGCCCTTCGCGCTCGCTGCCGGATTATCCGGCGCGGTCGATACGACATCGATCATCGTCACAGCCGGACTCGCCGAAGTGGCCGCCGGATCGATCGCGATGGGCTTGGGCGGTTATCTCGCCGCGAAGAGCGACGCGGAACATTACGCCAGCGAGCAGGCCCGTGAGAACTTGGAAATCCGCGAGAAAGCGGACGCCGAACGATCCGAAGTGATGCACATCTTTGAAGAGTACGGACTCACCACGCAAGAAGCAGCACCGGTCGTTACCGCCTTGAGCAAGCGGCCTGAAGCCTATATCGATTTCATGATGCGCTTCGAGTTGGGTCTTGAAAAGCCCGATCCGAAACGCGCACTGCGCAGCGCAGTCACGATCGCAGTGTCGTATGTCGCGGGCGGATTGATTCCATTGCTGCCCTACTTCTTATCGAGCAGCGCGAAAGCCGCCCTGCCCTTATCGGTGGTATTCACTTTGATCGCCTTGCTGCTCTTCGGCTACATCAAAGGCCGCTTCACGGGCGCTAAACCGATCCGCTCCGCGATCCAGACGATGCTGATTGGCGGAATTGCAGCGGGAGCCGCGTTCACGATCGCGCGGTTGATTAGCTGAGCAGCACTGTTCTAAGACCTCGTCTTGATTACCTTTCGACTCGCTTCAGGCAATAGATCGATCGTCAACGACAATATCGACTTGCCACTTACGTTAAAAATATAGTTAGTCAATACCAAAATTGAAATCGCGAATAACAACGGAACGATCGACACCGATCGTTCCGTTCTCGCTTCTTCATTATTGATCCGCTGTGTGATTTTAATCTTTTTGATCTTTCTTCTGGCGAAAAATGATCCATAAATGATTTTCTGATCTATACTGATCGCGATCGCATTTCAATCAGGAGGCAACAACCATGAACCGCAACTTTGTCGTCGGTCTGTTAGGTGGCGTGCTGGGATCGGCCACCGTATTAATTCTGTTGAGCGCTGCCGGAGTTGTCGGCGCACGCGCCAGCCAAGTTCAACCCGACACGGCGCGCACTCACGAAGTCAGTGCGGCCACGCCGCTCAGTTCGACCTTCACCTATCAAGGTAAACTCCAGAGTGGTGGCAAGCCCATCAACGCGACCTGCAATTTTCAATTCGGTCTGTGGGACGTGGCGAGCAACGGGAGCCAGATCGGTGTCACCCAAACGGTGAGCAGTTTGAGTGTCAACGACGGTTACTTCACGGTGCTGCTCAACAGTGGTAACGAGTTTGGTGTGAGTGCCTTTACCGGGCAGATGAGCTGGTTGAGCATCGCGGTCAAGTGTGGCAGTGAGACCGTTTACACATTCTTCACTTCTCGTCAAGCGTTGACGCCTGCACCATATGCGTTGTATGCAACGAACGGTCCGTTCTGGTCGCTGATCGGCAACACGGGCACGAATCCCAACACCAACTTCTTGGGGACTACGGACAGCGTGACGCTGACGTTGCGAGTGAGCAACACAGTGGCGCTACGGCTGGCGTCCAGCATCGGAACGCCGAACGTGATCGGCGGATATGAAGGCAACGTCATCTCCGGTGCTGTGGAGGGCGGCGTCATTGCGGGCGGCGGGGCGTGGTGGGGACCCAACCTCGTTACCGCCAACGGAGGCACAGTCGGAGGCGGAGGAAGCAATCGGGCTATCGGCAGCGAGGCTACAGTCGGTGGCGGTTGGAACAACCAAGCCACCTACAGGGCCACAGTCGGAGGGGGTGATAGCAATCAGGCTGGCAGCGACTGGGCCACGGTCGGCGGCGGGAATGGCAACCAAGCCACTCTCGACTACGCCACGGTCGGAGGTGGGAGGTATAACCAAGCCACTGGCTACCAATCAACAGTTGGGGGCGGGCGAGACAATCAGGCCACTGGCAATGATGCCATAGTCGGGGGCGGGCAGAGCAACCAAGCCACTGGTGACAGGTCCACTGTCGGAGGTGGGGGAGGCAATCACGCCACCGGGAATTTGTCCACCGTCGGAGGTGGAGGAGGCAACCAAGTCACTAACCAATATGCTACGGTGGGGGGCGGGTTGAGCAATCAGGCTACCGCCGACTTTGACACAATTGCGGGTGGGTATAGCAACCAAGTCACTGGCACCTACGCTACAGTTGGCGGCGGGTACAGCAACCAGGTCACGGCTACGTACGGCACTATCGCCGGAGGATACAACATCACTGTCACCGCCTATGCCGCCACGGTCGGAGGTGGGGGGACAATTGGGCCACCAACACGGCTGCCACAGTTGGGGGCGGAGGAAGCAATCAGGCAACCGGCGGCTTCGCTTCAGTACCGGGCGGGGAATTCAACCGCGCACAGGGCCAATACAGTTTCGCGGCGGGGCGGCGCGCCAAGGCGGATCACAACGGCGTATTTGTATGGGCAGATTCTACCAACGCTGACTTCGCCTCAACTGCTAAGGATCAATTCCTCGTCCGCGCGAATGGTGGCGTCGGCATTAATACAAACAATCCCACCAGCAATACGCTCACGGTCGGCGGAAGTGGTCTCAAAGTCGGCACCACTGGCACAACCTTCACCAAGATACAAGCCGGCGCAACGGTACTCTCCCCCACCGGCATTTCAGGCGTCCACGTCTACACGGTCACCTTCCCCAGCGCTTTCTCTACGACGCCCAAGATCCTCGTGACACCGGTCGGCGAAGCCTGCTGTAGTTACGATGATTTATTCGCGGTATCGGTACGCACCATATCGACGACTCAATTCGCGGTTAACGTCTATCGGATCGATAACGGTGGTGGATCCTGGGGCCAATGGATCAAAATCGATTGGTTCGCGTGGGAGTGATGAACATGAAACGCTTAATGATTCTCATCCCGATCGTTTTAGTGTTGCTCA
>JBGQGR010000107.1:0-8106 GCA_041497495.1 Anaerolineae bacterium
CGCAACGGCTTAACGATGATAGCACAGCCAGATCGACCCGTCAACGCAAGAATTCTTCTCGCGTCCGCCTCACCGCGTCGACGTGAGTTGATCACGCTGCTCGGCTTGCCGGTTGAAACAACCTCAACCGATATTGATGAGACACCGCTCGATCATGAATCCGCATCTGATCTTGCCATACGGTTGAGTCGAGCGAAAGCTCAATCTGTTTTTCCATCCCTCCGCCCTCAACCCTCTTACTTCATGATCGTTCTGGCGTCTGATACGGTCGTCTCGCTCGATGGTGAACCGTTGGGCAAACCGCGCGATGCGGATGAAGCCCGATCGATGCTGAAACGTCTGCGCAATCGATCGCATCAAGTCTTCACCGCCATCACACTGATCGATACCCAACACGATCGAACGATTACTGATCTCGCTTCGACCGACGTACCGATGCGTAACTATGCTGATAAAGAAATCGAAACGTATATCGCCAGTAGCGATCCGTTCGATAAAGCCGGCGCGTATGCCATTCAGCATCCGGGCTTTCATCCAGTCGATCAATCCAGCGGCTGCTCTGCCAATGTGATGGGTCTGCCGTTGTGTCATGTGACTCGAACCTTGCGGCAACTTGGCATCAATCCGCCGGTCAATGTTCCGGTTGTTTGTCAAACACACATTCAGTATAAGTGTCCCGTGTTTGAAAAGATTCTATTGCGTACTGAGTAATCAGTAGATCACGAAAGCATCCTGAGCGAAGCAGCGAACTCGAAGCGATCGCTGCGGAGTCGAAGGACGCAGATATGGGACAACTGAGTTTCTCGTACTGCGCCATACGAAGTAACGCGATGTGCAACTTTGCAAATCGGCCACGGTTGAACTGTCAGTGCGAGCGAAGCGAAGCAATCTCCACGATAATCAGCTGAGATTGCTTCGGCGCAAAAAGATGCGCCTCGCAATGACGGGTGAACCATTTGCCACCCGAGAAAAAGTTACACATGAGGTAAGTACGCACTAGGGCAGTAGTTGTATAATTCCCTCATGTTCAAAAAACTATCTTTCGTCATCGTCATTCTCCTTTCTGCCTGCAACACTTCCATGAATACAACACCGACGCTTGCGCCGAGTCCCACCGCACTCGCGCCCGATACCACCGCGCAAGAATTTTTAACCGATTGGGAACAGGCTGATTACGCCGCCATGTTCAAGTTGATCAGTTCCGCCTCGCAGGCCACGCTCACACCCGACACATTTGCCAATCGCTACACCGCCGCACAATCGACGGCGGGCGTGAAGTTCATTCGCGCCGAAGCCCGATCGGCTTTGCGCGACGCCAATACAGCCCATATCGGTTATCACATCGAATGGGATACCGTGTTGTTCGGCACATTAAAAGCTGACAGTGAAATGGTGTTGACGCTGGAGAATAATCAATGGCGCATCACTTGGAACGACGGTCTGATCTGGCCCGGCCTCGAAGGGGGTGGCGCACTTCAAATTCAATATTCCATTCCGCGCCGCGCTAATATTTACGACCGCGATGGGCGCGGACTGGCGGTCGATGGCATGATCGTGACGATCGGACTTGTGCCGGGAAAAATTCAAGATGAGACCCAGTTGTTGAATGGCCTTAGCCCGATCGTCGATCTCAGCCCCGAAGAGATCAAAGCGAAGTACGCCAACGCCAAACCCGATTGGTATGTGCCGATTGCCGATGTGCCCTTCGATGTTAGTCAAGCGAATCAAGATGTTTTATCGCTGCCCGGTTTCGATCTGCGGAGTAAAGCGGTGCGGGTATATGACGGCCTAGCCCCACATACGATCGGCTATGTCAGCCTGATCACGCCGGAAGATGTGCAGAAGTGGAAAGACCTGGGTTATCGCGGCGATGAGTGGGTCGGCGCGAGCGGACTCGAACAATGGGGCGAACCGTACTTGGCCGGAACACACGGCGGCACGTTATCGATCATCTCGGCCCAAGGTGATGCGATCAAAGTGATCGCTAAACAAGATGCCGTGCCCAGCCGCAGCATCTACACCACCTTGAATCGTACCTTGCAAGATGCCACTGACAAAATTCTCAACGGGCACAAAGGCGCGATAGTTGTACTCGATCCCAAGAACGGCCAAGTCTTAGCCATGTCTAGTTATCCGGTTTACAATCCCAACGCGCTGATCACAGCCAACGTGATCGACGTTCCCACCGAGACTTCGTTTCTCAATCGCGCGACGCAAGGCGCGTATCCACCCGGCTCCACGTTCAAGCCGGTAACGATGGCCGCCGGATTGGAAAAAGGTGGCTTGGTACCGACATCGCCCTTTTACGATCCGGGGTATTGGGACGGACTCGGCGCAGGATATCGCAAAGTGTGTTGGCTTGCTTCGGGTCACGGTAACATCGATTTGCAAACCGGGTTAAGCGCCTCATGCGATGTGGTCTTTTATCAAGTTGGTAAGATCGTCGACGATATCGATCACAGTATCCTGCCGACATTCGCACGCGGCTTTGGACTTGGATCGACGACCGGTATCACTGGTCTAAATGAAATTGCGGGCTTAGTGCCTGATCCCGATTGGAAGCAGCAAACCCAGAATGACCCGTGGCGCACGGGCGATGCGGTCAACATGGCAATCGGGCAAGGCTATGTGCAAGTCACACCGCTGCAACTCGCGCGAATGTATGCCGCGATCGCAAATGGCGGCACACTCTATCGACCGGAAGTTGTGCTCAAGATTGGATCGAACAACGAGCCGCCGGAAGAAACTTATCAACCGGACATTCAAAGTCAATTGCCGATCTCACCTGAAAATTTGAGGTCGATCCAAAATGGCTTGCACGGTGTCATCAGCAGTCCGCGCGGCACTGCTGGCTTTGTCTTTCGAGGTTTTCCACATTCGGTTGCAGGCAAGACAGGCACGGCGGAAACCGGCGGCCCGAATGATGTCTCGCATGCATGGTTCGTCGCTTATGCGCCATTTGAAGATCCACAGATCCTCGTCGTCGTCTTTCTGGAAAACGGCGGCCAAGGATCGTATAATGCTGCGCCGCTCGCGCGCAATGTTTTGGAAGCCTACTTCAATTTGCCGTTCACTCCGCCACCAACCGTACCACCAAGCGGGCCGGAAGATCGATGAGTGATCAGTGTATAATTCTCTGAAGAGTGACAAATGAACAGTGATTCGAGTCGAGGCGAAGCGATGAAGCCAGATAAACGAATTCGTGAGGCGCAAGTCATTTATCAAGTTGGCGACGCGGGCAATCGTGAACCAGTTGCTATCCTGCCAATTGCGAATCTCGATCTACATCTGACCGCAAATCTGGGATTCGCCGACGATCAATGGAATGCATATTGCCCCGAACTCGATCTCGCCACGGCTGCCGATTCAGAAGAATCCGCAATCATTGATTTGACCCGGCTGGCTGTCGAATACGCTGCCGAGTATTTAACCGACTTTGATGTGTATGTGAATAGCGCAAACCGTGTACAACATCTGCCCTATGTTCTGGGCATCGCTCGATATACACTCGATCTTGAGGATCGTGAATCGCTTGAGAGGGTACGCCACCTTTTTGCGGTCGAGCGGAGTTGGCCCGAGTAGATGGCGACCTATACCTATAACGAGTTTCGCAAAGTCCTCGAGCGACTCGGCTTTGAATTGATTCGCCAGCGCGATCACGGGACATGGCGAAAAATTGAAAACAATGTTGTCTACCGTGTAACATTGAGTCATCAATCTGGGCGAGATATTCCTCGCCCGTTGTTTCGCAAGATGCTTAAACAAGCCGGTATTGCTGACGAAGAGGCGTTTGCACGAATCTTGAAGGCAAAGTAATCCATTCGCGCAGGGGGACCAATCGATGTACGACAAATCCAAACTCAACGAAATCGCCCAGGTTCGCGACAAGTGGGAAGAGACCACACTGCACCAATCGATGTCGAAACTGCCGGAGCGATCGGATAAGTTCATCACTGCTTCGGGCGAATCTGTCGCGCGTTTGTTCACGCCGCTCGACATTCCTAATTTCGACTACAATAACGACTTAGGCTTTCCCGGCGATGAGCCGTACACGCGTGGCGTCCATCCGACGATGCACCGCAGTCGATTATGGACGATGCGCATGTTCGCCGGATTTGGTTCTGCCGAAGAAACGAATGCGCGTTTCAAATATTTGTTGGAGCATGGACAAACCGGTCTCTCGATCGCGTTCGATTTGCCGACGTTGTACGGTTACGATACCGATGCGCTGGAAAGCGAAGGCGAGTTCGGTCGATGCGGCGTGGGCGTATCAAGTCTCAAGGATATGGAAATTCTGCTCGACGGCATCCCGACCGATCAGATCACGACCAGCATGACGATCAATTCGCCCGCCGCGATCATCTGGGCGATGTATATCGCCGCCGCCGAAAAGCAGGGCGTGCCGATGAGCAATCTCGGCGGGACGACTCAGAACGACATCCTCAAAGAATATATCGCGCAAAAAGAATTCATCTTCCCCCCTGCTCCATCGATGCGGCTGGTGACTGACACGATCGAATTCGGCTCGCAGCATCTGCCAAAGTGGAACACGATCAGCATCAGCGGCTATCACATCCGCGAAGCTGGATCGACCGCCGCGCAAGAGTTGGCTTTCACCTTAGCCGATGGACTGGAGTATGTCCGTTGGGGCATCGCGCGCGGCATGGATATCGACGACTTCGCACCGCGCTTGAGTTTCTTCTTCAATGCACACAACGATTTCTTTGAAGAGATCGCCAAATATCGCGCGGCTCGGCGGATTTGGGCGCATGAGATGAAAGAAACTTTCGACGCGAAGAACCCTCGATCGTGGATGCTGCGCTTTCACACGCAGACTGCCGGTGTCACACTGACTGCGCAACAGCCCGAAGTCAATATCGCGCGCGTGGCAATTCAAGCGCTGGCCGCCGTGATGGGCGGCACTCAATCGCTGCACACCAACAGCATGGATGAAGCGCTGGCCCTGCCGAGTGAGAAAGCAGTCAATATCGCGCTGCGCACGCAACAAGTGATCGCGCATGAAACTGGCGTGGCGAATACGATCGATCCACTAGGCGGCTCGTTCTATCTCGAATGGCTGACCGACGAAATGGAGCGCCGCACTTACGAAATGTTCAAGCAGATCGATAGCTACGGCGGCGTGATCAAATCGATCGAGGCCGGGTATTTTCAAAGAGAGATCGCCGAATCGGCGTTCCGGTATCAACGCGAGATCGACAAGCAGGAACGCATCATCGTCGGCGTGAACGAATATCAAATGAACGAACCGATCACCATCCCGATCCTCGTATTCGATCCCGATGGCGAGCGGCGACAGATCGCGCGGTTGGAAGAACTACGCCAAACGCGCGACAATGAAAAAGTCGGATCGGCATTGAACGCACTGCGTGAAGCAGCCAAAGGTACCGCCAACACGATGCCGTTCATTTTAGATGCGGTGAAAGCGTATGCCACACTCCAGGAAATCACCGATGTGTTCCGCGAAGTATTTGGCGTGTATCAAGAGCCGGTGATTGTATAAGATTCGATCTGTCATTCCGAGCGCAGCGAGGAATCTCTACTTCAATTTACTATCAAACGATTCAGAGGTTTAGATTTCTCAGCCTTACCTGCACTGCATCCGCAGAGCGGTGCAAGTGTCGGCTTCGAAATGACAGTGAAGAAATATTCCAATGGCCGACATACAAGCCCATTGTATTCTATGTCGCGGTGAGTCCGCCGATTATGAATTGAATGTCATCGAAGTTTGGCACGACGATTTATGGCGCATGACCATGAGCCTCGAGGCCGAAGTGCCGGGCTTTTGTTATCTCGAACCGAAGCGGCACATTCCGCATATCACCGACCTCGATGGCGAAGAGGCACAGACTCTGGGCGCGGTCTTGGCAAAAGTAACGAGTGTGTTAAAAGCAGAAACAATCGCCGAGTTGGTATATGTTTTTGCATACGGCGGCGGCATACCACATCTGCATCTCCATCTTGCGCCGCATCGAAAAGGCGACGCGCTGAACGAGCAATTGATCAGAGGCGAGATCGTTTCGGAACAACTTCCGAACGGGACAACTCGCTTCATCAGCACAGAGTTTCCACCGTTGCCCGAAGAAGTCCAACGCGATGTTGCGCGGCGAGTTCAACAACGATTGTCTTCATCTTGAATTACCAAAGCATCCAGAGCGAAGGACGCTGCCCGACAAACTCTTCAATTTCCAAACTCCAAGTTCCATTTTCCAGCTCAATCACTGATGTGACATTCCACACTGAATCTGCCCCAGCACTGGCACTATCCCGATCGAGCGGGATGGAGTAGAATTCGGCTCGGCTTAGTGTAAGAATAATCGAGGCAGTTAAGAGATCAATCTATGGGCACATCCAGAAAACGTTTAGGGGTATTGACCAGCGGCGGCGATGCGGCCGGCATGAACGCGGCGGTCCGTTCGGTGGTGCGCACGGCACTCGATCACGGGCTGGAAGTCTTTGCGATATACGAAGGCTATCAAGGCCTGGTCGATGGCGGCCCGCGCATCCACGCCATGCAGTGGGATTCCGTCGGCGGCATCTTGAATCGAGGCGGAACGGTGATCGGCACAGCCCGCTGCGAAGCGTTCAGAACACACGCCGGACGGCTTCAAGCCGCGCGCAATTTACTGGAACATGAGATTGATAGTTTGGTGGTGATTGGCGGCGATGGCAGCTTGACCGGCGCGAATATTTTTCGGCAGGAGTGGCCGACGCTGCTGCAAGAATTGATCCAATTGGGACAGATCAATCAGGACATTGCCGATCGGCACGCGCACTTGACCATCGTCGGGCTGGTAGGCTCGATCGACAACGATATGTTCGGCACCGACATGACCATCGGTGCGGACACGGCGCTGCATCGCATCACCGAAGCGGTCGACGCCATCAGCAGCACGGCCGCCAGCCATCAACGCACCTTCGTCGTCAAAGTCATGGGGCGCAATTGTGGCTACCTGGCCCTGATGGCCGGGCTGGCCACCGGCGCCGAATGGATTCTGATTCCCGAACATCCTCCCGCGGATAACTGGGCTGAAAAAATGTGCGCCGACATCCGCGCTGGCCGCACAGCGGGACGGCGCGACAGCATTGTGATCATCGCCGAAGGCGCGCGCGACAGCAGCGGGAATCCGATCGGCAGCACGCAAGTTCAACAAGCGCTGGAACAAGGCTTAGGTGAAGAAGTGCGTGTCACGGTCCTGGGACACGTTCAGCGCGGCGGCGCACCCAGTGCCTTCGATCGAAACCTTGGCACGTTGATGGGGCACGAGGCCGTGCGGGCAGTGCTGGACGCCACGCCGCAAACCGAACCGCAGATGATCTGCTTGCGCGGCAATCGCATTACTCGCGCACCGCTCATGAAGTGCGTCGAGCAATCCAACGCCGTGCTCGATGTGATCGCCGCTCACCATTACGAGCAGGCCATGCAGCTGCGGGGCAGCAGTTTCAGAGAAGCATTCGACACCGTGAAAACATTGCTGCGGTCTCTGCCGCACGAACCACCACCCGACCACAAACGTTTGCGCCTCGCCGTGATGAATTGCGGCTCGCCCGCGCCGGGCATGAATACCGCCGTGCGCGCCGCCGTACGCATCGGACTCGATCGGGGCCACAGCATGATTGGCGTGCTCCACGGCTTCAAGGGCTTGATCGAAGGCCAGATCAAAGAAGTCGATTGGATGAGCGTCAACGGTTGGGCGTCACTCGGCGGATCGGAACTGGGCACCAATCGCGAAATTCCGAGCGGCAGCGATCTCTATGCCATCGCCCGCAACATCGAGAAGTATGAGATCGATGGCTTGTTGATCATCGGCGGCTGGGCGGGCTACAAAGGCGCGCATGAACTATTTCGTGAGCGCGAAAACTATCCGGCTTTCAACATCCCGATCATTTGTCTGCCCGCCACGATCGATAACAACTTGCCGGGCTCCGAACTGAGCATCGGCGCAGATACCGCTTTAAACACGATCGTGGTCTCGGTCGATAAGATCAAGCAATCGGGCGTAGCGCTACGCCGCTGCTACGTCGTCGAGGTGATGGGCCGCCACTGCGGGTATCTGGCACTTATGGGCGGACTCGCCACCGGCGCAG
>JBGQGR010000108.1:0-8103 GCA_041497495.1 Anaerolineae bacterium
GACAATCGCCGCATCAGCGTGTTTCAACATTGGCGCGTCGGATTCGGGATACACGGCGACGACGTATCGAGCGTCTTTCATGCCAAAGAGATGCTGTGTGTCGCCGCGAATACCCAGCGCGATATACAGCTCAGGCGCGACGCGCTCGCCGGTGATACCGATCACACGATCTTCATCGATGTAGCCTTCGTCGATCGATTCACGCGCTCCGGCAAACTCAGCCCCGAGCGATTGGGCCAGCGACTTCGCAACTTCGACATCGCCGACTTGTCTGCCAACCGATACGATCCTCCGCGCTTGTTTCAATTTCTTGTGCGGCAACTCGTATGGAGTTGATCCCAACGACTTTACTCGCTCCACAATTTGGTTCAGATCAACTTCAATGTTCTCCACCTCACCGGATCGCGAAGCATCTGGATACGGCTCACCGAATGTATCGGGCAAGACCGTCGCAAAGTGCGACTTCGATCCAGCGGTTGACATCACCTCATAGTATTCATCGCCATAAACATTTCGGCGCCCAATGAAGCATCGATCAAAATCATCAATCTTCAATGAGATACAGTTGCTGATCAAGCCTGCGCCGAAGCGTTGAGCCAATCGCGGTGCGATCGCCGCGCCGATCGATGTTGCGCCGAACAAAACGAATTCGGGTGATTGAGCGGCAAACAAATCACTGAGCGCTTGAGTCCACATGTCGCTCGAAAAATCTTTCAGCCGCGCATTATCGATCACATACACACGATCCGCGCCGACGGGGAACAATTCAGCAGCCAACTCACTCACGTTCGATCCGAGCAAAGCGACTTTGACGTAGAAACCCATCATATCGGCCGACATGCGCGCGCCGTACGTGAGTTCTTTCGTCAGCGGTGTGAGTTGTCCATCGATAGTTTCGGCGACAATCCAAATATCGTGAGGCGCATCGGAAAAAGTAAGTCGTGTCATAGTTAGTCCTTGAACATTAACGAGTAAAAGCGGCTCGCCCAATTACTCATTACTCGTTACTCATTATTCTTTCTCTCTTCAACATCATCATCAACTCTTTCGCATTCTTCACTTGCGTGCCGAATTGTCTTTCCGGCGGGAAGGCATCTTCCTTCTTCGTCGCCAACGGATGCAAATCCTCAGCGCTTAAGCCGAAGTCTGATGTGCTCCATGTTTCGACGCTCCACTTCTTGTACGCATCGATCAAGCGCCACGCGCTGGCATGTTTACCCGTAAAGGCTTCGGCCATGATCGCAACAACCGCCGGGAGTTTTGATTCAACGTTAAGAAAACCGGATTGACGCACTGTCGCCGTCAAAGAATCTTCTTTGATTTCAATTTTGGCCGCGTTCAAGATCGAGGGCAAGTTCAACGCCTCGGCCAGGCGCGGAGCAACTTCACCGCACGCGGTGTCCAGTGATCGATCGCCGCACAAGACTAGATCGACGTCGCCAATTTTATCGATCGCCGCCGCGAGCAAATTAGCGACGACAAACGCATCGAGTGGCTCATCCGATCGGATCAAGATCGATCGATCGGCGCCGCGCGCCATCGCTTCGCGCAGGGCTTCGTCGACGCGCGCCGGGCCGATCGAGATCGCGATCACTTCAGCGTTTGCGCCTTTGAACGATTCAGCGGCTTCCAATGCCGCCTTGCTCGCCGGATCGATCAAATACTCTTCACGATTGACAAAAACCTTTTCGGCCTTGCGATTGACCGTGAGGCCGCGCGGATCGAGAATTTGTTTGATGCAGACGATGATTCGCATGGAACTTTCCTCATTAACCACGGATTACACAGATGGCACGGATTTTGTTTTTGCTTTTAATCAGTGAAATCCGTGTCATCCGTGGTTCATTTCTTACGGCCTAATTTTCACGCCGACTTCTCTAAACATCTGCTCGGCGATCAAGATGCGCTGAATCTCATTCGTGCCCTCGAAGATTTCGGTGATGCGACCGTCACGATAACCGCGCTCGATGTGGAAGTCGCGGCTGTAACCGAGCGCGCCGTGAATCTGCACAGCACGATCGATGCAGCGCGAGGCGATCTCCGAGCCGAGCAGTTTGCATATGCCCGCTTCTTTGGTGAACGGCTTGCCGCTGTCGACGAGCCACGCGGTGCGATAGACCAACGATCGCAGGGCTTCCACTTCGGCGGCCATGTCGGCGATCATGAATTGAATGGATTGATTGTGCGCCAATGGTCGACCGAATTGTTCGCGCAGTGCAGCATACTCCATCGATTGCTGCAAGGCGGCTTGTGCGCCGCCCAACGTCGCCGCGCCGAGTGACACGCGGCCCAGATCGAGCGTCTGCATCATCACCACAAAGCCCAAGCCTTCTTGTCCCAAAATATTTTCGCGCGGCACGCGGAAATTATCAAAGTTCAATGTGGATGTCGGCGAACTGTGCAGACCCATTTTGTGTTCGGGCTTGCCGGGCGTGAAGCCGTCTGCTAATGATCCATTTTGGCGTGTGTCGATCACGAACGCGGTCGCGCCGCCGCGCGCGCCCAAGGCCGGATCGGTTATGGCGAGGATGCTCATCACATTCGCGATCGGGCCGTTGGTGATCCACATCTTCGAGCCGTCGAGAATGTATGAATCGCCTTCGCGGGTCGCGCGCAATTTGATCGAGGCCGCATCCGATCCGGCCTGCGGTTCAGTCAACGCAAACGCGGCGATCTTTTTGCCGCTGCACAGATCGGGCAGATATTTTTCTTTGATTGCCTGGCTGCCGCCCAAATAGATCGGCGCAGTGCCGATGCCGCTGTGTGCGCCGATCATCGTCGTGAAGCTCGTATCAATCTTGCCGAGTTCTTCCATCAAGACGCACAGACCCGTTTCCCCCAGGCCGAGTCCGCCGTATTCACGCGGATAGGCGGCGCCGAGCAGACCGATCTCGCCCGCCTTCCTGATCACATCCAGCGCGGGTTCGCCTGTCCGATCAGCTTTACGAGCGACCGGACAAACTTCCTCCTCAGCAAATTCGCGCATGAGTTTTCGGAAGGCTTCATGTTCGCGGCTAAGTTCGAAATCCATAGTCTTACCTCAACGATCGGTAATCAGCAATTTAAAATTGCCCTGGCCGAAAACCGTACAAGAACAAGATCGCGATTGTCACGCCCGCAGACAACAACGCACCGATGATCGTTTGTGACAACGTGTGCCCTTTCGATCGAACGCGCGCCCACATCGTCAACGGAATCAGCGCGATCAACGGCGTCGCGATCAAACCGTAAAAATAGATCAACGCGCTCACCGGCCCGGCGACGCCTGCGGCGTGACCGCTCGCTTTGAAAAACAAATTGACTAAAATCAACGCCAGCACGACGACGACATACGTCAGCATGATCGCCTCAAAGATTGTTGGCGCTTGGATGATCTTCAAGATTACAAAACCGATCGGATAACTCACCGCCATGAAAACGAAGCTCATCACGCGCTGGCGTTTCTCCGTGGATGACCACGGCTCGTTGCGTCGTGGAATGTAGAACAACAAACTCAAGGCCGGAATCACCGTCAAGAAGATCAACGCTACACCCCAGCCGAGTATTCGCTGCGGCACATCAGGCCTGACGCCGAACAGTAACACGGTGATCGCCGCTGCAGCCACGAATGGCACATTCACAATCTGCGACACAACAAAACTGACGATGTGATAGGTCTGCTTCACGCGTCGCTTCATGGCTTGATCTTCACTCCTGACTCTTCAAAGACTTCACGCGCGATCAACACCCGCGCGATCTGCGGCGTGCCGCCCATGATGTCCAATGCGCGCACATCGCGATAAAAGCGCGAGATGGCATACTCGTCGCTGAAGCCGTAACCGCCGTGCACTTGCAGCATGCGATTGGCTGCATCACGTGCAACTTTCGCGCCGTGCGCTTTCGATTTCAACGCGGCTTGCTTGTAATCTTTCTTCTGATCGATCAGCCACGCCGTGTATTCGATCATATGCCGCAGTGCCTCAATATCGATCTCAGTGTCGGCGAAATAATTTCCAATTGCTTGTTTAGTGGCGATACTGACGCCGAACTGTTTGCGCTCGATCGCGAAGGCGCGTCCCAACGCGAGTGCACCCTCAGCCGCACCCAACGCTAATGCCGCAATGGCTAATCGCATATGGGCCAAAGCTTCGTGAGCGACGTGTCGCCCTTCGCCTTCGCTGCCCAAACGATCAGAGACAGGCATGACCGCGTGATCGAAATAAACGGTATTGATCGAAACGCCGCGCAAGCCCATCGTTGGTTCTCGATGGCCGATCTTAATCCCCGACGTTTTGGTATCCGCAATAAATGCCAGCGGCCCAGTAGGAGTATCGGCGATGAAAGTCAACGTTGAAGCAATACCCGCATTGGTAACCCAAGTCTTCACACCATCGATCACATAGCTGTCACCATCTTTGCGCGCGCGTGTCGATAAGTGATTTGCATCGGTGCCCGACTCGGGTTCGGTCAACGCGAACGCGCCGATCGATTCTGCGAACTTTGGTGCCCAACGCTGTTTTTGATCATTCGTGCCGAATAAGATCAGCGGCATCACCGCTAGACTATTGTGCAGCGCCAAAGTGATCGCCGTCGAAGCGCAAACTTTGGCAATCTCTTCGATCAGCAGCGCATAGCTCAGCGGGTCCAGCGCCGCGCCGCCGAATTCTTCCGGAATCGTCGCCGCCAAAAATCCCTGCGCGGCCGCTTTCTTCAGTAGATCGATCGGCGGCTCTTCAGCTTCATCGACATGCTTCGCCACTTTTGCCACTTCTTTCGACGCAAAGTCGCGGAACAGATCGCGGAACATTTTTTGATCGGCGGTTAAATTGAAGTCCATATGTAACTCCTAGACCGAAGACGGCAGACTGAAAACCGCCGTTGATGTTGATCAACATGGATCATCTTCTGTCTTCGGTCATCGGTCAGCAGTCATTTGTCTTGGAACTTCGCCTCGCGCTTTTCCAAGAACGCCATGATACCTTCTTGCGCATCCGCGCTCGAAGCGACGTTGACAAAGTTCTTGCGCTCCGCGGCCAAGCCTGATTGCAAATCCGCATCAAGTCCTTCGCGGATCGATCCGAGGATCGCCGTGATGCCGACCGAGCTCTTATTCGCGATCTTCTTCGCCAACCCGATCGATTGACGCATCACTTCACCGCCCGGCACGACCATGTTCACCAGGCGCAGCTGCATCGCTTGCTGCGCAGTGATTTGATCGCCGGTCAGCATGATCTCGGTGGCTTTGCTCGGCCCGACAATACGCGTCAGTCGCTGCGTACCGCCCCAGCCCGGCATGATGCCGAGGTTGATCTCCGGTTGGCCAAAGCGCGATCGATCACCAGCGATGCGAATATGGCACGCCATCGCCAGTTCCAATCCGCCGCCGAGACAGAAACCATTGATCGCGGCGAGCACCGGCTTATTCGAGCCTTCGATCTTAGTGAAGACACGTTGCCCCAATTCGATCATCGCTTGCGCGGCAGCCGCATCTTTAGTTTTGACGATCTCGCCGATGTCGCCCACGTCCGCGCCCGCAACGAACGCCATTTGTCCGCCGCCCGTGATCACAATTATTTTCACGGTTACATCGGCAAGCAACGCCTCCAGCGCCGCGTCAAGTTCAGTCAGCGTCTGCTTGTTCAGCGCATTCACGGGCGGATGATCGATCACCAGCGTCGCAACCTTGTCTTCAACGGTGTAACGAATAAAGTCTGCCATAGTGCTCCATTTTTGTTTGACCACGGACGACCAACCGCCGACCGCAGTTGATTATTCTTGATTCACGTAACCCGTTTTTTTGTCATTGGTCATTAGTCATTTAGACGTATTCCAGAAATCCCGCTCGGCTCTTCTTCCCCAATCGATTCTCTTTCACCAACTCAACCAATCGATTCGCCGGATGGAAGCGCTTGCCGAATTTCTTTTCGAAATCTTCAAGACCTTTGACGACGACGTCGATACCCAATTTATCCGCCAGCGCCAGCGGTCCAATGCGTTCGCCTTTGACCATCATGCCGGTGCCGGCGATCATCGCCATGTCGATGTCACGCACATCGGCGATGCCTTCTTCGGCGGCGCGCGCGGCTTCGTTGATCAGTTGATACATCAATCGATCGGGCGTGAACTCGCTTAACTTTTTGCCGCCATTGAATTCGGCGACCATCTTCTTCACAGCTTCATCGGTGTTGTCACCGTAACCATAAAAGCCCGCACCCGATTTCTCTCCAAGCCGACCGGCCTTCACCAACTTCTCAAACAACATCGCAGCTTCCATTCGATCGCCATACTGCGAATACAGATATTGACCCACGTCATAGCACACATCAAGGCCGAGAAAGTCCAGCAGCGTGAACGGACCCATCGGCCAACCGTAATCGACCATCGCACTATCGATCTCTTGCGCGGTCGCCGCGCCGTCTTGCAGACACAGCACCGCTTCGTTGAGATACGGCATCAATAATCGATTGACTAAGAAGCCCGGGCATTCTTTCACCACGACCGGAATCTTTCTCAACGATTCGGTAAACGTCACTAAATCCTGCACGCTTTCTTCATCGGTTTCTGCACCGCGAATGATCTCGACCAACTTCATCACATTCGCCGGATTGAAGAAGTGCATGCCGATCATCTTATGCGGGCGTTTCGTCGCGCGGCCCATCTCCGTAATTGACAGCGCCGATGTGTTCGAGGCAAAGAGTGTGCCTTCGGGACAAATGGTATCGAGCTCAGAAAAAATTTTCTGCTTCAATTCCATTTTTTCCGGCACCGCTTCGATCACAATATCGACATCGGCAAAGTCTGCATCACTCAGGGACGGGATGATCAGATCGAGTTTGCCCTGCATCTCGCTGGCGCTCATCTTGCCTTTATCGACGCGCGTTTGATAGATCGATCGGATTTGCTCCATCCCGCGATCGAGCATCTTCTGATCGACATCCTTCAACACGACGGGCAAACCCGAAAACGAAATCACCTGCGCGATGCCCGCGCCCATCGCACCTGCACCGATAACGCCCGCTTTGAAAATGTACATGCGATCCTCCTATTGTCCGTTGACTCGTTCAACCACCAGCGCCGCGCCCTGCCCGCCGGCCGCGCACAAAGTGGCGAGTCCATATTTCGATCCGCGCCGCTGCATTTCGTGGATCAACGTGACGACGATGCGACAGCCACTCGATCCGACGGGATGGCCAAGCGCGATTGCGCCGCCGTTGACATTGACTTTGGTCCAATCCCAACCCCGATCGGCCAGTGTGCGCCCGACGGCGATCACTTGCGCAGCGAACGCTTCGTTGATTTCGATCAAGTCCATGTCACTCAACTTCAACCTAGCTTTGGCTAAAGCCTTCGGCACCGCATAAGCCGGCGCGATACCCATGCGTGATGGATCAACTCCCGCGAATCCGTAGCCCAGAATCCGCGCAAACGGTTTATAGCCCAACTCTTTCGCTTTATCAGCCGACATGATCATCATCGCACTCGCGCCATCGCTGATACCACACGAGTTAGCAGGTGTAACCGATCCGCCTTCTTTGAAGATCGTTGGATACAACGCCGCTTTCTGAACTGTTAGCCCGGCATTGATTGTTTCATCTTGCGTGATTTGTTCCTTCGCCACTTCCTGTCCCGCGATTTTCTTGCTCACCTCGACGGGCACGATCTCGTCTTTGAATTTGTTCATACGCGTCGCCATGAAGGCTTTCTTGTGCGACTGCACGGCGAACTCGTCTTGTTCTTGTCGCGTGATCTCAAATTCCTCGACGAGATTTTCCGCCGTGCGACCCATTAATTGCCCACAGATCGGATCGGTCAAACCTTCCCACAACGCATCGGTCAATTGCGAGTGGCGCAGTTTAATGCCCCAGCGCGCATCTTTCAGAATATAAGGAATGTTGCTCATGCTCTCGACGCCGCCGACCAGGGAGATCGATCCGTCGTCGAGTTGAACGCGCCGCCATGCTTCGATGATCGCATCCATGCCGCTGTTGCAGTTGCGCGCCACAGTGAGCGCTGGAACTTCTTTCGGCACACCGGCCATCAACGCCGAAACGCGCGTGATGTTCGGCGCATCGGATGGCTGCGCGATGCAGCCCGCGATCACTTCATCGATCGACGCCGGATCGA
>JBGQGR010000109.1:0-8097 GCA_041497495.1 Anaerolineae bacterium
CCCCGTTTCTCATGCTTGCGGTCTCTGCGCCTTTGCGGTGATATAGACCACGGACATTGACGCCGTGATTGACGACGGCGCAGCCGATATGCTGGCCGCGCCGTCGGTTCGCATCAGCCGCGCGCCAGTTCAGACATGCGCCCGAGGAGGCGCAATTCACGCCAGTGGCAGGCGAATGCCTCGCGCCACGTGGCGTAGCAGTTGTAGCGGATGCCGAACTCCTCGCACGTCTCGCGCACGATCGGCGCGAGACGCGGGTAGTTCAGGTGGCAGATGTGCGGCAGCAAGTGGTGCTCGATCTGGTAATTCAGCCCGCCGATGTACAAATTCAGCAGCCAGTTGCGCGGCGCGAAGTCCGCGGTCGTCTCGACCTGGTGCACGGCCCACTCGTTGTCGATGTGCGGCGGGTTCCCCACCGGCTCCGGGAACGCGGCAGCGCCGCTGATGTGCGCGAGCTGGAAGACCACGCCCATGACTAGGCCGACCGTCAGCATTACGATCAGGAAGCCCATCAGCACCTGCCACCATGGGAAGACCAGCAGCGGAAGCGCGAGCATGATCACGAAGAAGAACAGCTTGCCGGCCCAGAACGTGACCTTGTCTGCCGCGCTCATCTTCGGGTAAACGTGGTTGGCGTCGGACTTGCCGATCAACACCATCATGAAGTCGCGCATGATGAAGTCGAAGCCGATCAGGCTGTACACCACCGGGAAATACCAGGCCTGGACCTTGTACAGCTGCTTCCACGGCGCGCGGGGCGTGAGGCGCATCAGGCCATACGTCTCGACGTCGTCGTCGAAGCCGGCGATGTTGGTGTAGGTGTGATGCCACACGTTGTGCTTGATGCGCCAGCGGAACCCGCTCATGCCCAGTATCTCAGCGCTGAGGCTGATCAGCCCGTTGACGCGCGGATGATCGGAGTAGCTGCTGTGGTTGGCGTCGTGCACGACGTTGAAGCCGACCGAGGCGATGGCCATCGCCCACACCACGCACAAGACGACGTTGACCAGCGGCAGGAAATGGCCGAGCAGTAAAAGCAGGTACGCACCCAGCCACCAGGCCAGTGCGACCGCCGTCTTGAGGTACATGGCCGGCACGTCGCGCGCGGGGATGTTGTTGTCGCGCAGATAGGCGTTGACACGCTCGTTGAGCGTTTTTCGGAAATCGCGCTGCTGCGTGAACCGCAGACTTCTAATGGAAGATTTTCCAACGATATTCGCAGAAGTAGACAATTCGACTCTCCTCCTTCATGACTGTGTTCGTTCGGCCAATCGCTCTTGCCAAAGTGTTGCGCCGCGCTCTTACGCAGATTCTCTGCTTGATCAATGTGTACTTGGACAAATTGTCCAGCTGTTAACCCCACACGCTCCCAAGGCAATAGCGCTGGAGTGGGACGAGGGCGTGAAAGATGTTTTGATCCTTCCCCAGCGGCAATCCAGAGGAAAGAAAAACGCACTGAGGATCGCAAGAAACCATTCGTACCTTACGTGAAAGATTGAGGCACCGGCGATCGATTGCCGGCTTCTATCACGCGGTGACGCAAGTGTACCGCACTTTAGCGATTATGCCTAGCGCCGATATTCGCGCAGCCTTTTTTATTGAGTGTCTAATGCAATCGAGAGCAGTATGGCCTAGCAGATCATCATGCTATAATGCGCGTGAACTTATTCAAGGAGATCAGCATGCCTATTACCGCCCTCATCGGCGCGCAGTGGGGCGATGAAGGCAAAGGCCACATCGCCGATTCACTCGCCGCGCAATCCTCAATCGTCGCACGCTACAACGGCGGCGATAACGCCGGCCATTCGATCACCATTGGCGATCAGCTGGTACGCACGCATTTGATTCCGGCCGGCGCATTTCATCCGCACACGACCTGCGTGCTGGGCGCGGGCATGGTCCTCAACTTGCGATCGCTCGCGCGTGAAGTGGATGAGTTGAATCAGATCGGCGCAAACTTGAATCCTGATCGCTTGAAGATCGATCGGGCGGCGCAGCTCCTGCTGCCCGGCCACATCGCGCTGGACGGCGCCAGTGAATCCGATCGGGGTGATCAGGCGATCGGGACGACGAAGCGCGGCATCGGCCCGGCTTACACGGATAAAGCCGCGCGCGTCGGCGTGCGCGCCGGATTGATGTCTGATCGATCGGCCTTCAGTGCGGCTGTTCGATCACACGTCGATCGATCGAACGCACGCTTGAAAAATGATTTTGCGCAGAAATCGATCGATGCGGAAACAATCGTGAAGGAGTACGCCGCGTTAGCCGATCGGTTTGCCGCGCATTTAACGGACGTCAATGCGTTGGTGCATACGGCGCTGGAGCGCGGCGAGCATATTTTAGCGGAAGGCGCGCAAGGCACGTTGCTGGATATTGATCATGGCACTTATCCTTTTGTGACCAGCTCGTCGACCATCGCAGGCGGCGTGTTGACAAGTTTAGGTGTCGGGCCAAAATATGTGACACGCGTGATCGGCGTGGCGAAAGCGTTTTGTTCGCGCGTCGGATCGGGTCCATTCCCGACGGAATTGAAAGATGTCATGGGCGATCGCTTGCGCGGCACCGGTTCGAATCCGTGGGATGAATTCGGATCGACAACGGGGCGACCGCGCAGAACCGGCTGGCTCGATCTGGTCGCGTTGAAATATGCGGCGCGCTTGAATGGCTTGACCGAGCTCGTCTTGACGAAGTTGGATATTCTCAGCGGCCTCGATCCGCTGCAAGTGTGTATTGCTTATTCTTATCACGATCAACCCATCACCAATTTTCCCAGCGATCTGGCGATCCTCGACGACTGCACACCGATCTATTCCGAACTGCCGGGCTGGGACAAAGATATTTCGAACGCGCGGAATATCGCGGAACTGCCGCTGCCGGTTCAAAAGTATATTCATCAGATCGAAACATTCACGGGTGTGAAAGTTTCGTATGTTTCGGTCGGACCTGAACGATCGCAAATATTCGAAACGAGTTGAACATTGTGCGGCATTGCAAGGAGTGCCGCAGGCACGACGCAGCAATCTCCGTACAAAATTGCTGAGACACCTGCACTGCTCCGCAGCGCGGTGCAAGTGTTGCTTCAGCGCGAACTGATGCGCTTCGCCATGACATCTGAATTGGAGCACTGTTCCATTGACAATCGATCATTCATCTTTTCAATCTCCATTCACTTGGCGATATAGTTCCGAACAGATGCGAGGCATTTGGAGCGAGACGCATAAACGTCGCTTGTGGCGGCGCATCTGGATCGCATTGGCTGAGGCCGAAGCGCAGTTCGGTTTAGTAACTGACGAGCAAGTCGCCGATCTCAAAGCCCACGCGGATCAGATCGAGCTCGATCGGGCGCTGGCGATCGAAGCCGAGATCAAGCATGATTTGATGGCCGAAGTCAAAACATTCGCCGAACAATGCTCGATCGGCGGCGGGATCATTCACCTCGGCGCAACGTCGATGGACGTGGAAGACAACGCAGACGCGCTGCGCGTGCGCGAATCGATCGATCTCATACTGACCGCGCTCAACGCGCTGCTGAAATCTTTCGCCGCACAAATTGAAAAATGGGCTGACGTGCCAACGATGGCCTTCACCCATTTACAGCCCGCCGAACCGACGACGATCGGTTATCGTTTGGCGCAGTACGCGCAAGATTTGTTAGTTGATTATGAAGAATTGATCCGCGTGCGGCGCGAGATCAAAGGCAAAGGCTTCAAAGGCGCGGTCGGCACATCGGCTTCCTATATGGAGTTGGTGAAAGAGGGTTTGGCTAAAACCATGAAGCCCACATTGAACTTAGAGAAACTGATCATGCGCGTGCTCGATCTGGAAGCGTTCGACGCGGCGACGCAAACTTATCCACGCAAGCAAGACTGGCTGGTGATCAATGCACTGGCCGGAGTGGCGATGTCGCTGAACAAGTTCGCGTTCGATCTGCGCGTGCTGCAATCGCCGCCGATCGGCGAATGGAGCGAACCGTTCGGCTCCAAGCAAGTCGGCTCGTCGGCGATGCCGTTCAAGCGCAATCCGATCGATGCGGAGAAGATCGATTCGCTGGCGCGTTATCTGGCGCAACTGCCGCGCGTGGCATGGGATGATGCCGCTCATTCGTTATTGGAACGCACACTGGATGATTCGGCCAATCGCCGGATTATTTTGCCCGAAGCGTTTTTGTGCGCAGATGAAATCTTGATCACGGCGCAGAAGTTGATCGACGGGCTGGTCATCGATCAGTCAGCGGTCAATCGCAACTTTGAAATATACGCACCTTTTGCCGCAACAGAAAAATTGTTGATGGCGCTGGTCAAAGCGGGCGCGGATCGACAAGCGCTGCACGAAGTCATTCGCGAACAGGCGTTAAGCGCGTGGGCCGAAGTTTCGGCGGGCAGGCCGAATCCGTTAATCGAAGCGCTGTGCAACGATCCGCATATCACGCTCTATTTTCATTCTGACGAAGTACGATCGATCTTGGATGCGCGTGGTTACATTGGCGACGCGCCGCAGCGAGCGCGGAAGATCGCATCGAAAGTCATGGCGCTGGATTAAATATGTTCATCGATTTTAGCCACAGTCTCGACGCAACCGAGGATCACCATGGCCTTCGATCCGGATTACAAGACAAATGGCACATGCTACGTCGATTACACTTCCAGCATCACCGGCCACGTGGGCGACATCGTGGTTGCGCATTATCAGGTCTCTGACCCGGCCGCGAATGTCGCCGAGCGATGATAGACTCAATCATCTCAGGAGGACTACGACGATGTTTCAAAAATTGAAACGCTTATTCACAACGTTTAGCCTGACAGGGGTGCTGGTGTTTGCGCTGATTTTGATCTTGGGCGCAAGCGCAGCTCGATCGGCCGCAGCTCAACCGATCGGGTTGAGCTCTGCTCCCGCGCCGCTTCAATCGACCGCCGCCTTCACCATCGGCTTACAGTTGGTGGCCAATGGACTCGCACAGCCTGTGTATGTGACCAGCGCGGGTGATGATAGCGGGCGACTGTTTGTGGTCGAGCGCGCCGGACTCATCCGCGTGATCAAAAACGGAGCGGTATTGGGTTCGAACTATCTGAACATTCAAACGCGCGTGGAATCCGGCGGAGATGAACAAGGCCTGTTGAGCATGGCCTTCGATCCGAATTATAGAACGAACGGCACGTTCTACGTGAACTACACAACGGATGCATCCGGCCATGACGGCGATACGATCATTGCGCGCTATATCGTCTCCAATCCATTATCGGACACGGCGGTGATCTTGACCGTCACCCATTTGATCACGATTTTTCAGCCTGAAACGAATCACAATGGCGGTCAAATTCAATTTGGGCCGAACGACGATTATTTGTATATCGGCATGGGCGATGGCGGTGGGGGCGGCGATCAACACGGCACGATCGGCAATGGACAAGATCTCAGCGCGCTGCTCGGGAAGATTTTGCGGATCGATGTGCGCGGTGTGCCGACGTATACAATTCCGGCTTCCAATCCGTTCACTCAAACAGCCGGCGCCAAGAAAGAAATCTGGGCGTATGGTGTGCGCAATCCGTGGCGCTTCTCATTCGATCGAGCGACCGGCGATATGTACATTGGTGATGTCGGCCAAAATTGTTGGGAAGAGATTGACTATCAACCGGCCAGCGATCCCGGTGGATTGAATTACGGCTGGCGTTTGATGGAAGGCCTGCACACTTTCGATCCGAATTCTCCAAATAATTGTAGTCAACCGACACCAACCCTGATCACGCTCACCAAGCCGATTACCAACTATAACCACACTGTTGGCAGTGTGGCGCTGGGCGGCTATGTCTATCGTGGCGTGCAGTATCCTTGCATTCAAGGTATCTACTTTTTTGCCGATTATGGTACTGGCGAAATTTGGTCCGAGCAGCAGATCGCGCCCGGCGTTTGGTCGAGTGTTCACCAGCTATATGCGGGTTTTAGCATTTCTTCGTTTGGTGAGGATCAAGACGGCGAACTATATGCAGTCGAATACGGCGGCGCGATCCATAAACTCGTGTCTTCATGCCCGGCTAATCTTTCATCGAGCACGAAGTCCGTCTCGCCGAATCTGTCACAATCCGGCGGCGGGGTCACTTATACGATCGTGCTGCGCAACCTCGGCTCGTTCTTTAACAACACGCTGCGCGTCACCGATACGCTGCCCGGCGGCTTGAGCTATGTGAGCGGATCATTCACCTCGACCCGCGGCACGCCCGATGCTTCTTCAGCCCCGACCTTGAAGTGGAGCGGATCGATGTCGAACACTTTTGTGGTGACGTTGACCTATCGGGTGACGGTCTCAACGGGCACGCCGCAAGTTCTAACGAACTCCGCCTCGATCGATCCGGGCTTTGCAGCGCCGTTTACGCGAACGGCGGTGATCATTGTTAACGGCGTGCGCGTCTACCTGCCGATTGTGCTCAAGAATTACTAATCTTTTTGCAGGCAGCCTTTTACTATCGTCCGGCTTCTTATCTAATGAAGAGGCCGGACTTGTTTTTATTGCCTGTGAGCATTTTTCATTGGTCATTGTCCATCGATTGCGGTATACTTCATCAATAAACCTCGCGCAGGTTCAAAGTGAGCAGACCATCATACCGATCAACCTGCGGGAGGTTATTCAATGAGGCCATATGCCCGAATATCGGGTGCATCAAATTGAAGAAATACTGCGCGCCTTGCACCAAACCGTCGGCGGCTTGCACGGCACGGTGGTGGTCAGCACCGAAGGCTTTGTGGTGGCGGCCTACTCCGGAGATGGCCGCTTCCGCACCGACAATCCGGTCGATAGTCCGCAGATCGCGGCGATGGCCGCGTCGATCATTGCGTTGGGCGAACGCGTGCTGGGCCGTTTATCATGCGGCGAGATCGATCGCATTTTGTTGGACGGCACACAGGGCGGCATCATTGTGGTGCCCGCCGGGACTGAGGTCGCTTTAGCGGTGATGGTCAGCAAAGACGCGAAGTTGGGCCTGGTCATGTACGAAGTACGCCGCGCCGCCGATCAAGTTTTGAAGGTGCTGGCGGGCAGTTCGGAAGAAAGCAAGTAAACACTCACTAACAGCGTAACGCCCGATCGGATCGATCGGGCGTTTGTGTTTTTCAAGAAAGATTCACCGCCGGGAGACAGAGTAGTTATTTTGAAAGACCTCTGCGCTCTCTGCGGTGAGATAGACTATTCCTTCAACACCGTTTCGATCAACTCTGTGGTTTCAGTCCAATCCGCCGTGTTTTGATGCAGTTCGCCAATGTAGTTCCGTCGAATGACGCCGCGCTTGTCGATGACGTACAGTGACGGCCAGTAGCGATTTCGGAAAGCATTCCACGTGGTGAAGTTGTTGTCGAGCGCAACAGGATACGGCACATTCAATCGAGCGATGGCGTCTTTAACATTGCCCAGCTGCTCATCATCAAATTCGGGCGAATGCATGCCGATGACGATCAAGCCTTGGTCTTTGTAAAGATTGTAAAGTTCCCGCACCGCGGGAATTGTGCGCACGCAGTTAATTCAACCAAAAGTCCAGAAATCGATCAGGATCACTTTGCCGCTAAGATCCGCTTGAGTCAACGGTTGGTCCGTATTGAGCCAAACTTGATTGGTGATGGTCGGAGTTTTCGGTTCGGTCGGCACGGGTGTACTCTCCATCTTAGGCAGTCCAGTCGATTGTTCAGCCGCCGCAGAATTGATCGGATTGGCCGAAACTGCGGGCGCACTTATGGTTGGCGCATCTGCTGTCGAAACAGAAGTGCAGCTGGCTAGAACAATCGCAACGCTCAATATCAATCCGCGTAATCGCAGATCACCTTCCATTAGTCAAAGTATATGCACTGTTCATTACCAGCGTCTTACATGTAAGACAAGTTGCCAACTTATCCCACACAGGTATAATCGTCTCAGGAGATCACATGCCGATCGATATTCAAGTGGGCGATACTGTTCGCATGCGCAAGCCGCATCCGTGCGGCGGGACGGATTGGCAGATCACGCGCATCGGGGCGGACATCGGTCTGAAGTGTTTGACCTGCGGCCACCGCGTCATGCTGACTCGCCACGATTTCGAGAAGCGGCTTAAATCGATCTTGCAGCGAGCTGATCAG